>NZ_JAAGPS010000158.1:0-16122 GCF_017105025.1 Paraburkholderia sp. Ac-20336
TTGTGCCGCGACGTGCTCGAAGCGGACGTCGCCGCGCACGGCCCGTACTACGGCATCGTCTGCAGCGCGGGCGTGACGCGCGACGCCGCGTTTCCGGCGCTCACCGAGGAAGACTGGGACATCGTGATCGAGACCGGGCTCGATGCGTTCTACAACGTCGTGCATCCGCTCACGATGCCGATGGTGCGCGCGCGCAAGGGCGGGCGCATCGTCACGATCGCGTCGGTGTCGGGCGTGATGGGCAATCGCGGCCAGGTCAACTACAGCGCGGCGAAGGCGGGGCTGATCGGCGCGACCAAGGCGCTCGCGGTCGAACTCGCCTCGCGCAACATCACCGTGAACTGCGTCGCGCCGGGTCTCGTCGAGACCGGCATGCTCGAACAGGTGACGCTCGAACACGCGCTGAAGACCGTGCCGATGAACCGCGTCGGCCAGCCGGCCGAAGTGGCGTCGGTGGTGAGCTTTCTGATGTCGGATGGCGCGTCGTACGTGACGCGCCAGGTGATCGGCGTGAACGGCGGGATGGTCTGATGAAGCGCGTCGTCATTACCGGCATGGGCGGCGTGAGCGCGTTCGGCGATAGCTGGGACGCGATCGAGGCGCGCCTGAAAAGCGGCGAGAACGCGGTGCGCCGCATTGCCGAGTGGGATTACTTCGAATCGCTGCATACGCGGCTTGCGTGTCCGCTGCCGGGGTTCGCGATGCCCGCGCATTATCCGCGCAAGAAGGTGCGCTCGATGGGGCCGGTCTCGCTGTACTCGGTGCGCGCGAGCGAACTCGCGCTCGCCGATGCGGGCCTGGCCGGCGACGCGAGCATTGCCGACGGCCGCATGGGTGTCGCCTACGGCTCGTCGTCGGGCTCGGTGCAGCCGATTCGCGCGTTCGGCACGATGCTCGAAACCGGCTCGATGAGCAACGTCACGTCGAACAGCTACGTGCAGATGATGCCGCACACGACGGCCGTCAACGTGAGCCTGTTCTGGGACCTCAAGGGCCGCATCATCCCGACTTCGTGCGCGTGTGCCTCGGGCAGCCAGGCGATCGGCTATGCCTACGAGGCGATCCAGTCGGGCAAGCAGACGCTGATGCTCGCGGGCGGCGCGGAAGAGCTGTCGGGCCCGGCGGTCGCGGTATTCGACACGCTCTATGCGACCAGCACGCGCAACGACGAGCCGCGGCTGACGCCGCGCCCGTTCGATGCCGCGCGCGACGGTCTGGTGGTCGGCGAGGGCGCGGCCACGCTGGTGCTCGAAGAGTACGAACATGCGCGAGCGCGCGGCGCGCGGATTCATGCGGAAGTGGTCGGCTTCGGCTGCAATTCGGACGGCGCGCACATGACGCAGCCGACCGCCGAAACGATGACGCTCGCCATGCAGCTCGCGCTGCGGGACGCGCGGCTTGCGCCCGAAGCGATTGCCTATGTGAACGCGCACGGCACCTCGACCGATCGCGGCGACGTCGCCGAGAGTCATGCGACCGCGCGGACCTTCGGCGCGCGCATGCCGATCAGTTCGCTGAAGAGCTACGTCGGCCACACGCTCGGCGCATGCGGCGCGCTCGAAGCGTGGTGGACCATCGAGATGATGAAGCGCAACTGGTACGCGCCGACGCTGAATCTCGACACCGTCGATCCGGCCTGCGCGGCGCTCGATTACATCGTCGGCGGCGCGCGCGAGATCGATGCCGAGTACGTGATGAGCAACAACTTCGCGTTCGGCGGCATCAACACGTCGCTGATTTTCCGGCGCGTTCGATGAGCGGCGCGCTGCAACGCGTGGTCGTGACCGGCATGGGCATCGTGTCGTGTCTCGGCAATACGCTCGACGACGTATCCGACGCCTTGCGCGCGGGGCGTTCGCACATCACGCGGGTCGAGGCATGGCGCGAGCGCGGGTTGGCGTCGCAGGTCGCGGGCGTCGCGTCGGTGGCGCACGAAGCGCCGTTCGAGCGCAAGCTCGAACGCTTCATGGGCGACACCGCGCGCTTTGCCTGCCATGCGGCGCAGCGCGCCATCGACGACGCGGGGCTCGCGCGCGAGGCGCTGCATTCGCCGTACGCGGGCGCGGTGATCGGCTCGGGCGTCGGCGCGCTGGTGAGCTACGACGCGGCGCTGGCGATTGCGCACGCGCGCGGCGTCGACAAGGTGCCGCCGTACACGGTGCCGCAGGCGATGAGCAGCACCGCGTCGGCCAACGTTGCGCAGATGTTCGGGCTCGAAGGCGTCGGCTACTCGCCGTCGTCGGCCTGCACGACCTCGGCGCTCGCGATCGGCCAGGCGATGCAGCTGATCCAGACCGGCCGCCAGCAGATCGTGCTCGCAGGCGGCAGCGAGGCGCTGCACGACAACGTGACCTTGCTGTTCGACGCGATGGGCGCGTTGTCGCGCCGCTTCAACGACACGCCGCACAGCGCCTCGCGTCCGTACGACACGCAGCGCGACGGTTTCGTGATCGCGTCGGGCGGCGGCGTGCTCGTGCTCGAAGCGCTCGATCACGCGCTCGCGCGCGGCGCGCGCATCCACGCGGAGCTGACCGGCTTCGGCGATTGCACCGATCGCGCCGGCATGGTCGCGCCGCGCGCGGCCGGCATCGCGCGCGCGATGCGCGGCGCGCTTGCCGAAGCGGGGTGTCGTCCCGATTACGTGAATACGCACGCGCCGTCGACGCCGCTCGGCGACGTCGAGGAACTGCATGCGTTGCGCGACGTGTTCGGCGCAACGAAAGAAGGCGTGCCCGCGTTTTCGTCGACGAAGGGCATGACTGGGCATTCGCTCGGCGCATGCGGTGCGCACGAAGCGATCTACACGCTGTTGATGATGCGCGATGGTTTTATCGCGGGAACGGCGGCCATCGATACGCCGGAGTCGGAAGCGGCGGGCATGCCGCTCGTGCGCGAGGCGCGCGCTGCACGCATCGGCAGCGCGATGTCGGTGTCATTCGGGTTCGGCGGCAGTTGCGCGAGCCTGATGTTCGAAGCGTGGCGAGGTGCTTGAGCCGGGTTCGCCGGCTCGCCACGGCAACTGGCCGCGTAATAGTGAAAGTGAAGCGTGAAGCGCGCAAAAACGCGTAGAGCGCGCAAAGCGGCCGCAAATAAGCGTAAAGGGAGAGGATAAGAATGAAAAGGTTTTGCGGGGTTGGCGCGATGCTGGTGGTGGCGTTGACGCAGGCCGGCTGCGCGACGCAGGTGATGTCGCTGCCGTTCGCGGCGGCCGGTGGCGAGTCGCGTGGCGAAGTGCCGGTGTATTTCGGCGACCAGGATCATCGTCCGGTGAAGACGCATCTCGGCGACGTGTCGTACTCGGTGCGGATCGCGCGCAAGGTGGCGGACCCGAACGAAGCGTGTCATCTCGCGCTGGCCGAAGCGGTCGGCAAGCTGCGCGCGGCGGCGCGCGAGCGTCATGCGAATGCGGTGATCGACGTGTCGACGCGCTTTCACAGCACCGAAACGAGTTCGTCGAGCAGCTTCATGTGCGGCGTGAGTCCGAGCGCGGCCGCGCTGGCGGTGCGCGGGCAACTGGTCGTGCTGGACGCGGGTTGAGCGTGAATTAGCCGTGGCTTAGGCGTGGCTTGAGCACGGATCGGGCACGGATCGAGTGCGCCTTGAACCTCGGGCGCGCAGCCACAGTCCGTTCGCAACGAAGCGTCACACGGCGCCTCGCGCAACGGGAAACCGTGTCAATCGGTGTCGGACGCGGTCTTGACCGCCGCGACATTGACGAGCGTTTCGCGGCGCTTGCCGGGCTGCGGCCGATAAAGACCGAGCCGTTCGAGCAGGCCGAAGTCTTTCGCGCGGCTCCACCACAGGTAGGGCAGCGACACGTTGCGCGGGCCGAAGCGGAAGCCGGCCTCGCGGATCATGTCGAGATAGCCGTCGGCGCTCTTCTGCACCTGCATCGGATGACGAAACAGCAGCCGGATCACCCACGACTTGATGTACGCATCGGTCGATTCGGCAAACAGCAGCACGCCGTCCGGCTTCAGCACGCGGCGGAATTCGGCGAGCGCGCGGTCCTGTTCGACGAGATGATGGAAGGTTTGATGGCAGAACACGAGGTCGGCGCTCGCATCGGGCAGCGGCAGTTGCGCGCAGTCGCCATGCAGCAGTTCGATGTCGGCGACGGTCTCGCGGCAGGCCTGCGCGGCCTGCTCGGCGAGCATCAGCGAAGGCGCATGGTAATCGACGCCGACGATGCGGCGCGGCTTGAACGCGTTGGCGAGCAGACGGAAAGAGACACCTTGCCCGCAGCCCGCATCGACAATGACGGGCGCGGCGGGCAGCGGTGTATCGATCAGGCGCGCGAGGTCGTCGATCGCCACCCGCAGCACGTGATGTTCCCACGTGTGGGTGCGCAGGAACCAGATTCCGAAGGCCGTTTCCGGCACAAAGGGCACGTTGGATATTTCGGATGACGACACGATGCACTCCCCGGCGAAACAGTGTTCTTACAGTGTTCTTGCTGTCTGAAACCGGATTGTAACGAGAAGTCCATGTATCGCGCGATGCCGCGCGCAGCATGCAAACCCCGCGTGCGTCGCACGCATGCACACCGTTGGAGCAGAGATTTGAAGATCGATTCATCAAAGCGGACCGCCGTCGACGTGGCGATCATCGGCGCGGGTCCGGCGGGCGCGGTGGCCGCCGCACTGTTGCGCAAGGCCGGCCGTTCGGTGCTCGTGCTCGAGCGCCAGCATTTTCCGCGCTTCTCGATCGGTGAGAGCCTGCTGCCGCAGAGCATGGCGTATCTCGAAGAGGCCGGCATGCTGCAGGCCGTCGTCGAGGCGGGCTTCCAGCACAAGAACGGCGCGTATTTCGTCTATCGCGACCAGCGCTCGTCGTTCGACTTTCGCGACAAGCATTCGGCGGGCTGGGGCACCACGTATCAGGTCGAACGCGCGCAGTTCGACGACGTGCTGATTCGCTGCGCGGCCGCGCAGGGCGCCGAGGTGCGTTTCGGCCACACGGTGTGCGCGCTGCAAACGGGCGACGCGCCGGTGCTCGACGTGGTCGACGAAAGCGAGACCGCGTATCGGGTCGAGGCGCGCTTCGTGCTCGATGCGAGCGGCTTCGGGCGTGTGCTGCCACGTCTGCTGAATCTGGAAGCGCCGACACGCATGCCGACGCGCGCGGCGCTCTTCACACACGTGCGCGACGGTCTCGCGCTTGACGCGAGCGATCGCAACAAGATCTGCATCGCGACGCATCCCGAGCGCCGCGACGTGTGGTTCTGGATGATTCCGCTCGCGGGCGGCCGCTCGTCGGTGGGCTGTGTGGCCGAGGCGAGCTTTCTCGACATGCCGGAAGCGCAGCGCGAAGCGGCCTTGCGCAAGTTGATCCAGCAGGAGCCGACGCTGAACCGCCTGATCGGCACGGCGCCGTTCCTGATGCCGGTGCGGCAGATCGGCGGCTACGCGGCCAACGTCGAGCGTCTGCATGGGCCCGGCTATGCGTTGCTCGGCAATGCGGGCGAATTTCTCGACCCGGTGTTTTCGTCGGGTGTGACGATCGCGCTGCGCTCGGCGCATCTCGCGGCGCGCGCGCTGAACCGGCAACTCGACGGCGAGACGATCGACTGGGCCGCCGATTACGACGTACCCTTGCGCCGCGGCATCGATACGTTCCGTGCGTTTGTCGAGCGCTGGTACACGGGCGAGTTGCAGGACATCATCTACTACCCGGAGCAGACGCCGTCGATTCGCCGCATGATCTGCGCGGTGCTCGCGGGCTATGCGTGGGACGAGTCGAATCCGTATGTGGCCGAGCCGGTGAGGCGGCTCAATGCGCTGCACGAGGTGTGCAAGGCGGGTTGAGCGCGTGTGAGAGGGCGCAGGAAGGTGTGCGAAGGTGCCGCCAAGGTATTAAAAAAGCGGTGCTTCGTGATTATTCGAAGCGCCGCTTTGCCTTGGGCGTAACGACTGTCCTCAGGCCGCGATCTGCGCGCGTCCCGGCACGCGCTGCCGCGCAGCGTCGCGAGCATGCACGCGCTGGCCGGCCGCATACGTTTCGTACACCGCGCGATCGTCGCCGAGCAGCGCGAACGCGAACAGCAGTTCTTCGAGCGATTCGCGCCGCGCCGTGCGGCGCGCGAGCAGCGGCGTCGCCTGCGGATCGAGCACGACGAAGTCCGCTTCGGTGTGCGGGCGCAGCGTGCCGACCTTGTCCGCGAGATCGAGCGCTTCGGCCGCGCCGGCGGTCGCCAGATAGAACATGCGCGTCGCCGTCAGATGATGGCCGCCGAGGCGCGCTACCTTGTGCGCTTCGTTCATCGTTTGCAGCATCGAGAACGACGTGCCGCCGCCGACGTCGGTGGCGAGCGCGATCGGCATGCCGGCCGCGTCGGCCTTGTCGAAATCGAACAGGCCGCTGCCGAGGAACAGGTTCGAGGTCGGGCAGTGCGAGGCGAGCGCGCCGGTCTGCGCCATGCGCCGGCGGTCTTCCTCGTCGAGGTGGATGCAATGGCCGTACACCGCGCGGCGGCGCAGCAGGCCGTAGTGATCGTAGATGTCGAGATAGCTGCGGTGGCCGGGGAACAGATCGGCCACCCACTTCACTTCGTCGGTGTTTTCGGCGACGTGGCTCTGGATGAAGAGGTCCGGATGCTGTTGCGCGAGCGCGCCGCAGGCTTCGAGCTGCGCTTCGGTCGAGGTCGGCGCGAAGCGTGGCGTGAGCGCGTACATCTGCCGGCCGCGATTGTGCCAGCGGCCGATCAGCTCGGCGCTGTCGTCGTAGCCCGATTGCGCGGTGTCGCGCAGAAACTCGGGGCAGTTGCGGTCCATCAGCACCTTGCCCGCGACCATGCGCAGATTGCGTGCCTCGCTCGCGGCAAAGAGCGCCTCGGCCGACTGTTTGTGGACCGTGCAGTAGACGAGCGCGGTGGTCGTGCCGCACGCGAGCAGTTCGTCGACGAAAAAGTTCGCGGTGTCATTTGCGTAGGTTGGGTCGGCGAAGCGGCGCTCGGTCGGGAACGTGTACGTGTCGAGCCACGGCAGCAATCCCGGCGCCGGCGACGCGATCATGTCGGTCTGCGGATAGTGGATGTGCGTGTCGATGAAGCCCGGCACGATCAGCTTGTCGCGCCGGTCTACGAGCTGGGTGCCGGGCGCGAGCCGCGCGGCGAGCGTCGCGTACGCATCGGCCGCGACGACGCGGCCGTCTTCGACGATCAGCAGGCCGTCTTCGTGGAAGACCGCCGCGTTCGGCGAGTGCGCGGGATCGCCGGTGAAGGTCAGCAGTTGCGCGCGGAATGCCGTTTGCGCGGCGGGCGTGGTGTGAGCCGATGCAGTCATGGAAAAGCTGTCTCCGAATGTTGAAATCTGGGCGAAAAATGGCGTGGCGGCGCTTGCGTTCGCGCGGGTTCTTCTGCGCGAGCGCAACCGATACCGCCGGCTAGCGCCTTCGCTCGGCGCTTCCGGCTAAAGCTCCCGGTTAAAGCCGCTGGTTAAAGCCCCGGTTAAATAAGGCCGCGTCAGTGCGGACCGTTCTCTTGCCAGTGCGCGTCGAGCTTCGCGATCAGCGCGTGGCGTTCCTCGGGCGTCACGAACGACGCCTCGAAGCCGTTGCGGATGATCGTGTAGACCTCGGCGGCATCGAGCTTCAGCGCGTCGATCGCCGCGAGGTAGTTCGCGTTCACGTAGCCGCCGAAGTAGGCCGGGTCGTCGGAATTGACGGTCACCGCGACGCCGCGCTCGAGCAGGTCCTTCAGCGTGTGTTGGGTCATATCGTCGAACACGCACAGCTTGAGGTTCGACAGCGGGCACACGGTCAGCGCGACGCGCGTGTCGGCCAGCCGCGTGACGAGCGCCGGGTCTTCGATGCTGCGCACGCCGTGATCGACGCGATCCACCTTCAGCACGTCGAGCGCTTCGTAGACGTACGAGGGCGGCCCCTCCTCGCCCGCATGCGCGACGAGCTTCAGGCCGAGCGAGCGCGCCTTCGCGAACACGCGCTCGAACTTCGAGGGCGGATGGCCGCGCTCCGACGAATCGAGCCCGACGCCGATCAGCCGATGCCGGTACTGCTCGAAGAGCGGCCGCGCTTCGTCGAAGGTGGCGAGCGCGTCTTCCTCGGACAGATGGCGCAGGAAGCACAGGATCAGCTTGCTCGACATGCCGCGTTTTTCAGCGTCGGCCAGCGCGCGCTCGATGCCGGCCACCACCGTGGCGATCGGCACGCCGCGTTCGGTGTGTGTCTGCGGATCGAAGAAGATTTCGCTGTGGATCACGTTGTCGGCGAGGCAGCGCTCGACGTAGGCCATCGTCATGTCGTAGAAGTCCTGCTCGTGCAGCAGCACGCTCGCGCCCGCGTAGTAGATGTCGAGGAACGATTGCAGATCGGTGAACGCGTAGGCGGCGCGCAAGGCTTCCACCGATTCATAGGCGAGCTTCACGCCGTTGCGTTGCGCGAGCGCGAAGATCAGCTCGGGTTCGAGCGAGCCTTCGATGTGAATGTGCAGCTCGGCCTTCGGGGCGCGCGCGGTTTTGTCGGCGAGTGAAAGCGGGGTAGCGGTGGTGGTGTTCATCGTGGTTTGGAATGGTGTGTTGGATAACTATCGGTATGCACGGCATGCGTGATCGGCGCGGTGCGCGGCCCGCGGATCACACCGCCTGCGACGCGCGGCGCGCGCCCGCGTTCGCCTCGACGGCCTGCAGAACCTGCGCGGCCGCCGAGATCGCGATGATCTCGGGCGACTTGTCGACGATGCCGTCGACGCCGAGCGGGCACTTCATGCGTGCGATCCATGCCGGATCGATGCCGCGCGCCGCGAGCCGGTGCTCGAACTGCTTGCGCTTGCTGTGCGAGCCGATCATGCCGAAGAACGCGAAGTCGCCGCGCCGCAGGATGCGCTCGGCCAGCTCGAGGTCGAGCGCGTGGTTGTGCGTCATCACGACGAAGTACGTGTTCGGCGCGGCCTGGTCGATCGCTTCGTCGGGCGCGTCGTTCGCGTCGATCGTCACGTTCGGCGCGTGCAGCGTGTCGAGCGCGGGAAACTGCGCGTCGCGCTCGTCGACCCAGCGCACCGTGCACGGCAGCGTCGCGAGCACGCGCACGAGCGCCGCGCCGACGTGACCGGCGCCGAACAGCACGACCGCGAATTCGCCGGGGGCGATCGTTTCGGTCAAGAGCGCGCTGCTATCGTCGAAACCGGCGCCGTCCCACAGCAGACAATCGGCCGTGTCGATGCCGGGCTCGGGATCGGACAGCATGACCGCGGTGGGCGCGGGGCCGAATGATACGCTACGCACGGTCGATTGACCGGCCGCGAGCCGCTTCACGAGCGAGGTGATCCAGCCGAGATCGCCGACGTCGAGCCGCTCGAACGAGAGAATCACGGCGCCGCCGCAGCACTGGCCGAGGCTCGGCCCCAGCGCGAAGCGTTCGAGCCGGCGCGTATGCGGTGCGCGCATGCCGTCGCGCAGCACCTGGCGCGCGGTCTCGATCGCCTTCCATTCGAGATGCCCGCCGCCGATCGTATGTTTGGCCACCTCGCGCGTGACGATCATCTTCGTGCCGGCCTCGCGCGGCGCCGAACCTTCGGCACGCGCGACCGTGACGAGCACGGCGGCGTCGCCGTGGGCGAGCAGGTGTTGCAGGTCAGTGAGCCAGGTTTGCATCCGGCGGTTCTCCGTGCGAAGCCGCGCAAGATGCCGGCGCGGCGGGTGGCGTAGGGTGGTCGGCGCTGACGGGCGGCGTCGCGTGGGTTGCGGCCTGTGTTGTCGCGCAGGTTGCGGCATCGGTTGCCGCGCAGGTTACCGTACGTGCCGCCGTCGGTTCGGACGGGTTGGCGCTTTGCAACGCGTCCAGCGCATCGAGTATCGCCTCGGGCGTGGCCGGCGCGCGCAATGGCGGCGCCTCGCGCGCGGCCGGCGCCGCGGCCGCGATCGCGTCGCGAAGCGCGAGGAACACTGAGAACGGCAGCAGCAGCGGCGGTTCGCCGACCGCCTTCGAGCGGAACACGGTCGGCTCCGCGTTGCTGTTCTCGTAGAGCCGCACATGGAACGCGGCGGGTGTGTCGCTGACCGCCGGAATCTTGTACGTGGACGGCGCGTGCGTCATCAGACGGCCCTCGCGGTTCCACCACAATTCCTCGCTCGTGAGCCAGCCCATGCCCTGGATGAAGCCGCCCTCGACCTGGCCGAGATCGATCGCCGGGTTGATCGACTGGCCAGCGTCGTGCAGCACGTCCGCGCGCACGAGCTTCCATTCGCCGGTCAGCGTATCGATCACGACTTCCGACACCGCCGCGCCATACGCGAAGTAGTAGAACGGATGGCCGGTCAGCGTCTGCGCATCCCAATGCACCTTCGGCGTCGAGTAGAAACCGTCGGACCACAGCTGCACGCGCGCGAGATAGGCGGCATTGACGAGCTGTTCGAACGGCAGTGTGCCGCCGTTCGCGGCTACCTTGCCGTGTGCGAACCGCACGTCGTTGGCGTCGCCGCCGAGCCGTTGCGCCGCGAGTTCGGCGAGGCGCGCGCGGATCGTTCGCGCGGCGGCTTCCGCGGCCTTGCCGTTCAGATCGCTGCCGGTCGATGCGGCCGTCGCCGACGTATTCGCGACCTTCGACGTATCGGTGGCCGTCACGCGCACGCGCGCGAGCGGCAAGCCGAACTGGTTCGCGACCACCTGCGCGACCTTCGTGTTGAGCCCCTGGCCCATCTCGGTGCCGCCATGATTGACGAGTACGGAGCCGTCCTTGTAGACGTGCACGAGCGCGCCGGCCTGGTTCAGGAACGGCACGTTGAACGAGATGCCGAACTTGACCGGCGAAAACGCGAGGCCGCGCTTGAGCACGGGGCTGGTCGCGTTGAATGCGGCGAGCGCCGCGCGGCGTGCGCGATAGCCGCTCGAAGCGAGCAGCGCGTCGGTGAGCGGCGCGATGATGTTGTCCTCGACACGCTGCCCGTACGGCGTCGTATCGCGCTCGCCGATGCCGTAGTAATTCGCGAGCCGCACGTCGAGCGGATCGAGCCGCAGCTCGCGCGCGATGTCGTCGAGCAGCACTTCCATCACGAGCGCGCCCTGCGGTCCGCCGAAGCCGCGAAACGCAGTGTTCGATTGCGTATTCGTCTTGCAGCAGAGCGCGACGATATCGACGTCGGAGAGGTAGTACGCGTTGTCGAAGTGGCACACCGCGCGCGTCGCGACCGCGCCCGAGAGATCGGCCGAATAGCCCGCGCGCAACGCGATTTCGACGCGCACGCCGAGCAGGCGACCGCGGTCGTCGAAACCCGCTGCGTATTCGTAGATCGCGTCGTGGCGCTTGCCGGTGATCATGAAGTCGTCGTCGCGATCGGCGCGCAGCTTGACCGGCCGGCGCAGGTGCCGTGCCGCGAGCGCGGCCACGCAGGCGAACAGCGCCGACTGCGATTCCTTGCCGCCGAAGCCGCCGCCCATGCGCCGGCATTCGCAGACGACGTTGTGCGCGGGCCAGCCGAGCATATGCGCGACGACCTGCTGCATTTCGCTCGGATGCTGCGTCGAGCTATAGACGAGCATGCCGTCCATTTCCTTCGGCACCGCGTAGGCGATCTGGCCTTCGAGATAGAACTGCTCCTGGCCGCCGACTTCGAAGCGGCCTTCGAGCCGATGCGGCGCGGCGGCTATTTTCGCGTCGGGCTCGCCGCGCCGCAGATGCAGCGGCGGCAGCACGAACTGCCGCGCGGCTTTCGCTTCGGCGGCGGTGAGGAGCGCGTCGAGCGGTTCGTAGCGCAGCACGTCGTCGCTTTTCGCGAGCGCGGCGGCGCGGCGCGCGAGTTCATGCGTCTCGGCGATCACCGCGAAGACCGGCTGGCCGAGATAGAGCACCTCGCCGTCGGCGAAAATCGGGTCGTCGTGCAGCACCGGGCCGCAATTGTTTTCACCGGGGATATCGGCGGAGCTCAGCACGGCGAGCACGCCGGGCGCGTTGCGCACCGCGTCGAGGTCCATCGAGACGATGCGCGCATGCGCGTGGCGCGACAGGCCGAGCGCCGCGTGCAGCGTGCCGTGCAATTTGGCGATGTCGTCGGTGTAGGTGGCTTCGCCGCTGACGTGCAGCGCGGCGGATTCGTGCGGCAGCGGGGCGCCGATCGAGGCGTCGGTCGTTGCGTCGTTCGTGACGTTGCTCGATGCGGTGGCGCGTTGCCCGGCGTGCTGGCCCGCGTGTTCGACAAAGACATCGGTACGGTTCATCGCGGCGCCTCCTTGGCGAGCGGCGCGGCAGGCGTGTTTGCTGCGTGCGTCGTATTCGCTGCGTCCGTTGCATCCGACGCTTCCGCTTCGAAGGCGAACGCGTTCACGTCGCACAGCGCGAGCGGCGCGTCGTCGCGTGTTTCGAGGTAAAAGCGCCACAGCAGATTGCGCGCGACCTTGAGCCGGTACGCGCTCGATGCGCGCATGTCGGTGAGCGGCTGGTAATCGGCGGCGAGCGCGTCCATCGCGCGGCGCACGGTCGCTTCGTTCCATGCCGCGCCGTCGAGCACCGCTTCGGTTTGCGTGGCCCGCTTCGGCGTGGCTGCCATGCCGCCGAACGCGATGCGGGCCGCGCGGAGGGTGCCGGGCGTTTCCTCGCGGGTTGCGCCGTGAGTTTCGTCGAGCATTTCAGCGTGGGCCGCAGCGCGCATTTCACCGCGAGGCTCGCCGCTTCCGCCGATGCGCAACGCGAACGCCCCACACACCGCCGAGATGTCCTGGTCGTAACGCTTCGACACCTTGTAGGTGCGAAAACGCAGATTGCCGACCGGACGCGGCACGCGCAGCGCCATCACGAATTCGCCGGCCGCGAGCGCGGTCTTCTGATAGCCGAGGTAGAACGCGTCGAGAGGCAGCGTGCGGGTCGTGCGCGCGCGGCGCAGCACGACCTCGGCGCCGAGCGCGAGCAGCGCGGGCATCGAGTCGCCGATCGGCGAGCCGTTCGCGACGTTGCCGCCGAGCGTGCCCGCATTGCGGATCGGCCGCGAGGCGAAGCGCGTCCACAGCTCGGCGAGTTCGGGGTAGTCGACGGCGAGCGCCGCGAACGCGTCTTCGAGCGTGACGGCCGCGCCGATCGTCAGCGTCTGCGCATCGCGCTCGATCGTCTTCAGTTCGGCGACGTTGCCCGTGTACAGCAGGTCACCGAGGTCGCGGAACTGCTTGGTGACCCACAGGCCGACGTCGGTACTGCCGGCGACGATGCTCGCGTCGCCGTGTTGCGCGCGCAGCGCCGCGAAGGCGTCGAGCGTGACGGGCGCATAGAAAGTGGGGGAGCCGAACACGGCGCCGCGCGCGTCGGGGGCGCGGTATTCGAAGGTGTCGTCGCGTTGCAGCGTGCGCAGCGTGGCCGCGATGGCCTCGCGATCGAGCGCGACGCGCGGATACCGAGCGTAGTCGAACATCCTCTGCGTGGCCTCGACGATCGGCCGGTAGCCGGTGCAGCGGCACAGATTGCCGGACAGCGCGGCGTTGATTTCGTCGCGGGTCGGCAAGCCGGCGCTCGCGGGCTGGTTTTCGTAGAGCGCCCACATCGACATCACGAAGCCGGGCGTGCAGAAACCGCATTGCGAGCCGTGGCAGTCCACCATTGCCTGCTGCGCCGGATGCAGCGCGCCGTTCGCGGCGCGCAGGTCTTCGACGGTGAAGAGGGCGCGGCCGTCGAGCGTCGGCAGGAACTGGATGCAGGCGTTGACCGCTTTCAGCGCGAGGCCGCCGTGTGAGCCGTGTGCGTCGAGTTCGCCGGTCACGACCGTGCAGGCGCCGCAATCGCCTTCGGCGCAGCCTTCCTTGGTGCCGGTGCAGCGCAGGTCCTCGCGCAGGTGCTGAAGCACGGTGCGCGTCGCCGGGACGCCCGCGATCTCGCGGACGAACCCCTGGTGATAGAAACGGATGGTTTGCGTTGTCATGGCGAATCGAAAGACAGTGCGGACCGGGCGCGCGTTACGCATGGGGTCGCCGAAGCCGGCCTCGCGCACGTAGATCGCCATCCATACCCGAAGATAGCACTACCTCGTTCCGAAAATATTTCCCGGTTCGCATGAAGCTTATTCGGCGGCGGTCATGACCTTTGTACGATTCGCGCGGGGGCGGGAAGTTGCGTGGGGGCTTGATGCGGGCGACGGTGCGTGGTGCGCCCGGACCGTGCAGTTGCGGCGGCGCGCTTGTGGAGCCGAGGCGGCGCGCAGGCGGGGAATGGCGGGGAATGACGGGAAGCGGCGAAGAACAGCGCGATTTTCGGCGCAGAAGTGCAGAAGCCGGTGGCGACAGGGCTGTTAGCGGGACCGCGAAGCCCAGCCGCGTCCAACCCCGTCAACCGGACCCGCCCCGCCCGACCAATCCATTCAGCTGATGCGGCGGCGATTCCGGACCAGGCTCGACACGAGCACGAGAAACGCGACGACGAACCCGACCAGCGACCACATCGGCAGCGTGAGGCCGAGAATCGGCGGATAGGCGGTTTCGCACAGGCCCGCGACCTTGAACACGCCCGGCAGCCAGTGCGCGGGCGGCAGGCTGTCCACGACCGGCTGCAGCGCGTCGAAGCCGCAGCTGAAGCCCGGATTCGCCTGCACGTACACGTGCCGCACCGCGGTGACGATGCCGCCCAGCGCCGACAGCGCCGCGAGCACTTCGAGCAGACGCACGCCGCGCCAGTTGTTGAAGCGCGCGCCGAGGAACGCGAAGATCGCGATCAGCAGGAAGAAGTAACGCTGGATGATGCACAACGGGCACGGGTCTTCGTGCAGGAAAAACTGCAGGTACAACGCACCGCCCACGAGGGCGACGCAGATCAGGCCAAGCAGAACCAGCAGGGAGCGCTCGCGGCGCAGCATCGCGGAGTCGTTGTTCATGGATCGTCGGGTTGTCTGAAAACGGAAAGGACGGGTGCCCGCGATTCTAGCGCGAACCCCTGTTATGTCGCTGATGTGCCGCTGATTGCGCCGTGATGCGCGCGACCGCGCGGCGAACCGCACTGCGGCGTGCCAATCGCCTGCGCCTCGCGAGCCGCGTCGTGTGCAGGGCATCGCCGCGCGTCTCGCGAGTCGCGCCGCACCCGGCAAATTGCCGCAGGTCTCGCAAACCGCGCGACGCTCAGCGAATCCGCCGAATCCGCCGCGCTCCGCGCTACCCCGCGCTCAGCGAATCGCGTTCAGCACCGCCTCGGCCGCGCGGCCGATCGCGAGCAGCGCGTCGTCGGCGTGCGGCGCGCCCGCCAGCATCAGACCGACCGGCGCGTCGCCGCGCAGATGGCACGGCAGCGACAGCGCGCAGCTATCGAGGAAGTTGAACGCGCTCGGATTGCGCAGGATCAGCGCGTTGGTGCGGGTGAACGTGTCGTCGTCGTGGAGCAGGTCGGCGAGGCGCGGCGGCACGACCGGCACGGTCGGTGCCACGACCGCGTCGCAGTGCTGCCAGAGCGTGCGTGCGGCTTCGTCGAGCATGGCGGCGCGCTCGGCGAGCAGGTCCAGATAGTCGGTGGCGCGGGCCGATTGCCCCTTCATGATGCGCGCGAGCACGCGCGGATCGTACTGCTCGCGGTGCTTGTCGAGCAGCGGACGGTGCCACGCATAGGCCTCGATCGACGCAAAGCTGAAGCGGTTGATCTCGGGCAGGCGCTCGAGCGGCGCGAAACGCACCTCGCTGACGATCGCCCCGGCCGCTTCGAGGTGCTTGAGCGCGGTGTCGAGCGCGCGCGCGACCTCGGGCTCGACGCCGTCGGTGACGAAGTGGGTCAGCACGCCGAGGCGCACGCCTTCGAGCGGCCGCGCGGCCGGAATGCGCGGTTCGAGCCCGGCGAGGATCCGGTCGACCAGTGCGCAGCAGGCGACCGAGACGCCGATCGGCCCGAACGAATCGAGCGTCGACGAGAGCGGCACGCCGCCCTGCTTCGGGATGCGCGCGGCGGTCGGCTTGAAGCCGGTCAGGCCGCACAGCGCGGCCGGAATGCGGATCGAGCCGCCGGTGTCGGTGCCGAGCGCGATCGCGGCCATGCCGTCGGCGACCGAGGCCGCCGCGCCCGACGACGAGCCGCCCGAAATCCGCTCGTCGCCTTTCACGCCGCGCCGGTACGGCGAGAGCGGATGGCCGTAGTGCGGGTTCAGGCCGAGTCCGGAAAACGCGAACTCGCTCATGTTGGTGCGCCCGACGAGCACGGCGCCAGCCCGCTTCAGACGG
>NZ_JAAGPS010000159.1:0-16136 GCF_017105025.1 Paraburkholderia sp. Ac-20336
TGCGCTACAGCGGCTCGCGCAGCGGACCGGCCGGCAGCAGGAAACCGTTGCCGCCGAGCCGGTGATCGAACACGACCAGTTCGACGTCGCGCGCGAGCCGGTAATGCTGCAGACCATCGTCGCTGACGATCACGGCGACGTCGCGATGCGCGGCGCACAGCGCCTGCGCGGCCGCCACGCGATCCGGGCAGACCCACACCGGCGCGCTCGTGCGGCGCGCGATCAGCAGCGGCTCGTCGCCGCCGACGCTTGCGGAAGAGCCCGGCGTGACGGGCGTTGGTGTGTTCACGCGCGCGCCGTAGCCGCGCGAGACGACGCCGGGCGTGAAGCCCGCGGCGCGCAATGCCTCGACGAGCGCGATCACGGTCGGCGTCTTGCCGGTGCCGCCGACCGTGACGTTGCCGACCACGACCACCGGCACGTCAACGCGCACCGTTTTTAACCAGCCGAGCGAGAAGGCGGCACGGCGCGCAGCCGCGATCGCGCCGAACACGCAGGCGAACGGCGTGAGCGCCCATGCGAGCGGTCCGCGCTGCTGCCACTCGCGCGCGAGGCGCGCTTCGAGACGGTCGTTGAGTTCGCTCATGAGCCAGTGACGGACACGGCTTGCGCGCCGTACGCCGGACGAGGGCGGCGCGGCGACGCGAAGGCGTCATGCGCAATACGCGGGGTCTGCATCAACGCGGTTCTCCGGGCAATCGTGGTGAGGCGAAAAATGACGTGGCGGCAAGCGGCGTCTGTCGTGTCGTGACGGCACGCCGCGACGGCCGGCATCGCCGCGTTCGCGGCGGGTTCGGCATGCCGCCGAACCCGCCACTCTAGCGCGCGGGCATCCCGCCCGGCAAGTCGCGCGGCGCGTGTTAAGCGTCTGCTCACATCTTCTGCCGCGATCCGCAGCCTGTGGATAACTTTGTGGAGAACCAGCCTGCCGATTCGTGGAAAGCGCCGCTCCGTGCGCTCCGGATCGGCCTGCCTAGTCTTTATTGAGATATAAACGCCATATAAATCAATAGCATGCCTCGAATTCACATGTTGTGAAGGGGGGGCTGGCGGAATTCGTCAGGCCATTCCCGCCATGTGGACACTTTTAACAGTTTGGCGATCAGGCTGGACGCCGATGGCCGCTCGGTCTATCGTCTGTCCGGCCAGTCCTACTTATTCCTCGCATGAATTCCGAAAGCCCCTTTTCTTCGCCGGCGATGCCCGGCGGCGAGGTCGTCGTTGCCGTGTCCGCGCTCAATCGTGCGATCGGCACGATGCTCGAACGCTCGTTTCCGCTGGTCTGGGTGGCGGGCGAAGTGTCAAATTTCACGCGCGCCGCGAGCGGTCATTGGTATTTCTCGATCAAGGACGCGCAGGCGCAAATGCGCTGTGTGATGTTCCGCGGCCGCGCGCAGTACGCCGAATTCACGCCGCGCGAAGGCGACCGTATCGAGGTGCGCGCGCTCGTCACGATGTACGAGCCGCGCGGCGAGTTGCAACTGAACGTGGAAGCGGTGCGCCGCACGGGCCAGGGGCGTCTCTACGAAGCGTTTTTGCGGCTGAAGGCGCAGCTCGAAGCCGAGGGCCTCTTTGCGGCCGAACGCAAGCGCGCGTTGCCGGCGCATCCGCGCGCGATCGGCATCGTCACGTCGTTGCAGGCCGCCGCGCTGCGCGACGTGCTGACCACGCTGTCGCGCCGCGCGCCGCATATTCCGGTGATCGTTTATCCGGCGCCGGTGCAGGGCGCGGGTGTCAGCGCGAAGCTTGCCGCGATGGTCGAGGCGGCCGGCGCGCGGCGCGAGGTCGACGTGCTGATCGTGTGCCGCGGCGGTGGGTCGATCGAAGACCTGTGGGCCTTCAACGAAGAAGTGCTCGCGCGCGCGATCGCGGAAAGCGTGATTCCCGTGGTGAGCGGGGTCGGTCACGAAACCGATTTCACGATTGCCGATTTCGCCGCCGACGTGCGCGCGCCGACGCCGACCGGTGCCGCCGAACTCGTGAGTCCGCAGCGCGTGCTGCTGCTGCGCGAACTCGATCATCGGCATGCGACGCTCGCGCGCGCGTTCGGCCGCATGATGGAGCGGCGCGCGCAGCAGCTCGACTGGCTCTCGCGCCGGCTTGTGTCGCCGGCCGAACGGCTTGCGCGGCAGCGCGTGCATCTGCGGCAGTTGAGCGCGAGGCTTGCGTCGGCGGGTGCGCGTCCGGTGCGCGATGCGCGCGCGCGGTTTTCGCTGTTGCAGATGCGCTGGCAGCGCTGGCGTCCCGATCTCGCGGCCGAGCGCGTGCGGCTTGGCAATCTCGCGCAACGTTTGCACACGGCATGGTTACGCCAGCATGAACGTCAGCTTGCGCGGATCGATACGCTCGCCGCGCGGCTCGAAGTGCTGAGCCCGCAGCGCACGCTCGAACGCGGTTATGCGGCCGTGCTCGACGCGCAGAGCGGCCGCGCGATTCGCGCACCGTCTTCGTTGAAACCGGGGCGGCGTTTGACGATGCATCTCGCCGAAGGCTCGGCCGACATCGCGCTCGCCGATGTGCAGGCGCGTCTTGACGATGGCTTCTGATGTTTCACCCATGGGCGCGTGTCGCATCTTTTTTTGCTTTCCGGAAAGCAGGCACGCGCCGTGAGCATTCGCTGAGAAGGCTTTGCGCGCGGCATCTTCGGCATGCCCGGCATAAAGTCCGTTGGTTTGCGGGGTTATTCCAACTCGCCTACAATCGAGTGCTCGATAGCGTCATCCGCAGACTCCCCCCACAACAGATACAGACAGAAGGAAAGCACCATGGAACATACGCTCCCGCCGCTGCCGTTCGCGAAAAACGCGCTCGCACCGCATATGTCGGAAGAGACGCTCGAGTTTCACTATGGCAAGCATCACCAGACCTATGTGACCAACCTGAACAATCTGATCAAGGGCACGGAGTTCGAAAACCTGTCGCTCGAAGAGATCGTCAAGAAGTCGTCGGGCGGCATCTTCAACAACTCGGCGCAAATCTGGAATCACACGTTTTTCTGGAACAGCCTGTCGCCGCAAGGTGGCGGTGCGCCGACCGGTGCGCTCGCTGACGCGATCAACGCGAAGTGGGGGTCGTTCGACAAGTTCAAGGAAGAATTCACGAAGACCGCAGTCGGCACGTTCGGCTCGGGCTGGGCATGGCTCGTGAAGAAGGCTGACGGTTCGCTCGACCTCGTGTCGACCAGCAACGCCGCAACGCCGCTCACCACCGACGCAAAGCCGCTGCTGACGATCGACGTGTGGGAACACGCTTACTACATCGACTATCGTAACGCGCGTCCGAAGTTCGTCGAAGCATTCTGGAACATCGCCAACTGGGACTTCGCAGCGAAAAACTTCGCGTGAGATTGCCGGTTGCCGTGATCTGCCGTGCTTTCGTGGCACGAAGATCGCGATAGTCAAAACTGACTGTCGCGGTTGCGATGAGCGCGGTAGCGAATCAAGAAAGCCCTCCTGTGCGAGGGCTTTCTGTTTTTTTGCGGCGTGGTTTGGGGTTCTGCTTCGACAACGGCTGAATCGGCACGTCCTGTTATGTTGCCGGCGTGTGTCTTTTCCGCTGTTTTTGCGTAGAACATGGTTACAGTTGGTAACCGCGGTTTTGTGCTGACGACGTGAAATGGACGCGGAGAAGCGCTTGCGTTGCGTTGAGCCGCGCGCTGTTAACGAGGTGCTTGCCAGCCGCCTGTTAGCGGTTTTTTAGCCGCCCGAATCGGAGCTGCCCGACATCTGCCGATGCCGATGACCCCGGCCGCTACCCGTCGACGTTACCGAACTGGCTGGCGCGGGCGGTGGCGGCGGATGATTGATGTATTGAAAATTCTGCGCAATGGCGGCACTTGAAAACGTCGTGGCCGGTTGCTGAGGCGCGCTATCAGGCGCGCCCGGCGTGGACTGGGCGAAGGCGGGCGCCGCCCATGCGACGCAAGCTGCGCTCGCGGCAAGAATGAGCCGGTTCATTGAGGTATCCTTTGTTTCGACACGATGGGTGACCGCGTTGCCGTGCGAGCGTGCGGCGGGGTTCGTTTGACGCGAGTGTAGGCCGGTGCCCCGCATAATTTGATTGCCGATGCGCTTACAAGCATTACCTGCCATGACGCGCGCGATCATCGTGTTTTCGCGATGCGCACACCCAACCGGCGTGGCGCGGCGAAAAACTTTCTGTAACGAAGCAGTAACCACGGAATTTGGCGATTAGCCTAACGTTTGAATTCCAATTTCCTGAAGTGCACTACCATGACTTCCAACAATAAATCGATCGGCCTGGCCATCCCGGCGGCCGTTATCGCACTCGTACTCGGCGGTTGCGCCGTGGTACCACCGAGCGGGCCTAGCGTGGTCGCGCTGCCGCGTAGCGGCCAACCGCTCCAGCAGTTCCAGCAGGACGACTACGCATGCCGTGATTACGCGAATCGTTCAATCAATCCATCCGGCGCGGCGCAGGCTGCTACGACGAATGGCGTGAACAGCGCGGCGCTGGGCACGCTTGGCGGCGCGGCGATCGGCGCGCTGCTTGGCGCGGCGGCGGGCAATGCCGGCGCTGGAGCGGCGATCGGCGCGGGCAGTGGCTTGCTGATCGGCGGCGCGAACGGCGCGAATAGCGCCCAGTATTCGGCGGCCGGTCTGCAGGCGAGTTATGACGCGGCGTACGCTCAATGCATGACCTCCAAGGGCGACACGATTGCGCAACCGCAGCCGTACTATGCAGCGCCGCAACCGGTGTATGTCGCGCCTCGTCCTTATTACGCGCCGCCTCCGGTCATGTATTCGCCTTATCCGTACTATTGAGCATCGGAGCCCATGGGCGGTCAATCTGTGTGGATGGGCCTTGGTGTTCAGCGTTGCCGGGAGGTCGGGTCTTTTCGAGCAGGTGAGCGGGTTTGCCGGTTGCCGTAAAGATTTTATTGCTGGCGGAAACGTGCGAAATGAGGTCGGCGAGTTCTTGGCGAAGGCCGTGGGCTTGGATGGGATCGCGGTGAGCTATCGCCTGACATATCGCGGTATGTCAGGCGATATTGTTTTGCGGTCCTGCATGACTGGCAAGGTTATTGCTTTTTGACGGGTTATTGGGTCGTTGAGCCTTTCGGCCGTCGTGATTCGACACGCAGGGCAGGGCGGGCACTTTGGGTGGTACGAGCGGGTACGCGGACGCGTGCATGGCAAACCGTGTACCTGCTCAGCGACTGGGCGCGGATATGCCGTGGTGGTTTATTCCGTGCTCTCCGGCTTGTCCGCCGTTGTTGCCTTACGCGGACGACGGCCGCGTGCTGTTGTCTTGCGAGCCGTTTTCCTCGCAGCCACAGGCGCTTCTCCCTCGCTTCCCGGCGACGCAGAGGTCTCGGTCGGTGCGGCGATCTCGGGCACCTCGTCGATCGGTCGCGGCGTGCTCTTCTTCACCTTCTTCGCAGTTGTCTTGCGTGACGCGCGTTTTTTCGCGTTCTGTGGACGTTCGGGTTGGTCACCTTCGTCTTCCGGAGTGCTTTCGCCGCCAGTGACAGATTCCGGGCTCGCGTGTTCCGATGCTACCGAGGGCGTTTCGGGCTGCATTGCCGCGATTGCCACGAACTCGTTGGCGGACGGCAGCTGCTCATGCGTCTTGTCTTCCTGCGGCTCGGTGAGGATCACCAACTCGGTGACGGCCGGCCCGACCGCAGCGGATTCCTCAGAAACAACTTCTTGCTGGCCGCGACCCGCTTTGCGTTTGTTGCGGTCTTTGCGACGTGATTCGTGCTTGCCACCCGGTTCGCCAGTGTTGGTTTCCGCCGTCTGCGCCTTATAGGAGTGCTCAGCCGGCTCAGCTTCAACCGCCTCGCTCACGGTTTCCCCCGCGACAGTCGCTGCGGCGCTTCGATACACGTACGCGCCCGACTTCTCATCGCGGCCGAATTCAAGCAGCCCACGTGCCTGTGCTTCTTCCAGCAGATTGCCGAAAGCGCGAAAACCGTAGTACGTCTCGTTGAAATCCGGTTTGCGCCGCTTGATGGCGTTTTTCAGTACGGACGCCCAGATCTTGCCGCTGTCGCCTCGTTCGGAAGCGAGCGCATCGAAGGTTTGCACCGCAATTTCGACCGCCTTGCTGCGGCGTTTTTCCAGATCTTCCTTAGGTCGGGTTTTGTCCTCATCGGGCGCGCGTTTGGCGGTCTGCTGAGCACTCTGCTGCGGGCGCGACGATTCACGTCTTGCGACGGAGCGCTGGCTTTCACGCACGAGGTCGTCGTAAAAAAAGAACTCGTCGCAATTGGCAATCAGCAGATCCGATGTGGACTGCTGCACACCGACGCCGATCACCTGCTTGGCGTTCTCGCGCAGCTTCGACACCAATGGCGAAAAATCCGAATCGCCGCTGATGATGACGAACGTATTGACGTGCGATTTCGTGTAGCAGAGATCGAGTGCGTCGACCACGAGCCGGATGTCCGCGGAATTCTTGCCCGATTGACGCACGTGCGGGATCTCGATCAATTCGAAATTGGCTTCGTGCATCGCTCCTTTGAAACTCTTGTAGCGGTCCCAGTCGCAATAGGCTTTCTTGACGACGATGCTGCCTTTGAGCAGCAGGCGTTCGAGCACCAGCTTGATGTCGAATTTGTCGTACTTCGCGTCGCGCACGCCGAGCGCGACATTTTCGAAGTCGCAAAATAGCGCCATGCTGACGTTTTCGTTGGATGACGCCATGTATCTCTCCATTGAAGCGATCGTCGCAGTCGACGAATCGCGACATGATAGCGATTCCAGCGAAGGTGGGCAGCTTTTGTGGTCTGGTCGCACCGATTCGGGTAAAAAAAGCGCTTTGGGTCGCTACAAACGGCCGTTACCAATCAGTCCCGCTAAATGTTTTCGCTCTGAGTCGTGCCGCTCTGCGCATGCCTTGGCCCGCGAGTTTCCAGCACTTCATCGATTAATCCATATTGCCTCGCCTCGAGTGCCGACATGAAGTTGTCACGGTCGGTGTCGCGCGCGATTTCTTCGATGCTGCGGCCAGTGCGTTCCGCCATCATCGCGTTGAGGCGCGCGCGCGAATACAGCACCTCCTTTGCCTGAATCTCGATGTCCGCCGCGGTGCCCTGGCCGCCGCCGGACGGCTGGTGAATCATGATGCGCGCGTTCGGCAGCGCGTACCGCTTGCCACGTTGCCCCGCAGTGAGCAGGAACGTTCCCATGCTTGCGGTGAAGCCCGTGCACAGGGTCGAGACCGCGGGCTTGATGAACTGCATCGTGTCGTAAATCGCGAGACCGTCGTACACCGAACCGCCCGGCGAGTTGATGTAAAAAGAAATATCCTTGTCAGGGTTCTCGGATTCCAGAAACAGCAACTGCGCGACGATCAGACTGGCCGATTGCTCGTTCACCGGCCCGACCAGAAACACAATGCGCTCGCGCAGCAGACGGGAGTAAATATCGTACGCGCGTTCGCCGCGGCCGGACTGTTCGATTACCGTTGGCACGAGACTGGAAGCGGATGGGGGGCTGGAAGGCATGGAGTCCTCGTTACGCGTGACGTGACACATGGGTGGCGCCAGTGGTGAGTAGATGCGTGGGCGACGCTGGTTTGGAAACCGCGCGCTTCATGCACCGGTTGTTGCTCATATGACGAAGCGGCGACCCGCCGTGTGACAGGAATTTTTTTGTATGCCGCTGTCACATCGTCGAGCGCCCGGACGTCAAGCAAGGAATACCGGCGATGGCGAGCGTCCCTCGCAACGCCGCAGGCACACTTTTTCACCACGCACGAACTGGAGGTCACGCATGACGGAACAGGGAATCGACAAGGCATCCAGTTTCGAGGCCGCGCGCGCCCGTCTGCTCGCGCTCGCGTACCGGATGCTGGGCAGTCGGGCGGAAGCGGAAGACCTGGTGCAGGACGCCTGGCTCAAATGGCATCTGGCCGATACGCAAGCGGTGCAAACACCGGTCGCTTGGCTCACCACGCTGACCACGCGCATGGCGATTGACCGCTTTCGGCAGGTGCAGCGGGAGCGCGCATCGCAAACCACCGGCTGGCTGCCGGAGCCGTGGCTCGACGAAGTCGCGCCATCCGCGGAGGAACTGGCGCTACGCACGGCAGACATGTCATATGGCGTGATGCTGCTGCTCGAACATCTGAAGCCGGAGGAGCGCGCAGCGTTCGTGCTGCACGAAGCCTTCGATTGCGACTATGCGGAGATCGCCTCGATTCTCGAACGCACACCGACCACTTGCCGGCAGATCGTCCATCGGGCCAAGGCGCGGCTACAACGTGCCGGCGCACCGCTCAAGCGGCACGATCCGGCGTTGCATGGGCAGATCGTCGAGCGTTTGCGCGTGGCGCTGGAAATGCAGGACCGGGCGGGTCTGCTGCGGCTCTTTAGCGACGCGCCTGAAGTGATGAGCGACGCCCCCTTGTGCGTTCCGCAGAATGCGCCTGTGCATGCCGCGCTGAGCGAGCCAGTTCCGGCACCGGCGCGTGAACCCGTGCGTGCAGGCGAGCCGGCGCCCACCGACTGGATGAACGCGATAACCTCGCTCGCGCAGCAGGCGACCAATGCCGAGGTGGTATCGATGCAAGGGGCCGTGTGTATCGCGCTGTTCTGCGAGGGCGATGTCGTTGGAGTCATCGACGTGCTGACGGACGGCGCAACGGACAGTTCGGCGAGGATCGTCTCGTTGCGCATCGTGACCAGCGCCGCGCGTCTGGAGGCCGCTAACCGTATGCTGGGCCGGGAGGCGGTCAAGGAACTGCTTGCCCGGATTCAGCAGCGTCCGGGGGCTTTAGCTCCGGTGAGCCGCAATTTCCCAATTGATGTCGACGCATAGCACCTGCGTGCCGTGTGGCGTATGGGCAGCAATCGAGG
The DNA here is from genome assembly GCF_017105025.1 of Paraburkholderia sp. Ac-20336. Taxonomy (NCBI): domain Bacteria; kingdom Pseudomonadati; phylum Pseudomonadota; class Betaproteobacteria; order Burkholderiales; family Burkholderiaceae; genus Paraburkholderia; species Paraburkholderia sp. Ac-20336. Next base: position 8,828 of record NZ_JAAGPS010000159.1, read on the forward strand.
CAGTGACGCACAGGTGCGCTTCGTTGATCGACAGATACGGCGGCGTCAGATGCACCTGACCGGGTTGACGCATCGCCTGAATAAAGTACGGGCGTCGCTCCCAGCTTGCGCCTTCCGAATGCAGCAGCGGGCGGAAGCGCTTGGCGCGTTGCGACGTGCGGCCCGGTGGCAACACGTTGTCGCCAATCTGCCGGCCCGAACCGTCCAGCACGAAGCAGCGAGCCGTTTCGTCAAGTGCGAGCAGCGGCGCGGTGGCTTCGTCGAGCGACTCTCCGGCAACCAATTGCGCGGCGGCCGTCTCCAGCGCGGCGGCATAGGGGGCGAGCCGCTCGGACTGCGCCTTCTCGCGCGTTGCAACCCGTTGGCGCAGCGCGGCGGAGAGCGTATCCATGAGGCCTGCTGCGGCTTGCGGCTTGACCGGTTCGACACTTGGGCCCGCGAAAAAAGCGCCCTGGACGAAGTCCACGTTGCATTCCAGCGCGATCAGGGCATCACGCTCGGTGCTCAGGCCGCCCATCAGCACCAGTTGCCCCGATTCGTGCAGCAGCGAGACGAGGCCCGGCAGTACGCGTTCGATATGCGAGTGTTCGCTGGCTTGCGCGAGGATGCAGCGGTCGAGTGTGACGATGTCCGGTCGCAGATTCCACACGCGGTCGATATTCGAATGCTTCACGCCGAAGCCGTCGAGCGCAATCAGGAAGCCGGATTTACGCAGTACGTCGATGATTTCGGTAAAGCGCGTGGTTTCACCGCCCGCCTGCTCGGGCACTTCGAGCACCACGCGTTGCGGCGGCAAACCAAGTGTTTTCAGGCTGGCAAGCAGCGCGTCACCGTAGCTGGTGTCCATCAGCGCGGCCGGATGCAGACTCAGGAAGAGCCATTCGTCGTGACTGTCGAACGCGTTGAAATTGCCGAGATGCAGCGACTCAGCCAGGCGCCCGAGTTCAAGCAGGTCGCCGCGGCGCGCGGCTTGCGTGAAAACTTCGTGGGAGGGCACGTGCTGAGCATGTTCGTCGTGAGCGCGCAGCGAGGCGTGATACCCGATTGCACGTCGGTGCGACACCGAAAAAACGGGCTGAAACACACTGAAAACGGTGTATTCGCCATACAGAACGGTACGCCGGGAGCCTTCGTCGCCGGCCATCGGGCGGGGTGGCTGAAAGCCGGGAGGATCGAGTTCGATCATGCTCATCATGTCAGTCGTGTGGAAGTGGCGGCGCTTGCAGGCTCGGCACGAGTTCGCACGCGCAGATACGAAAGTTTACAGGATAGGCCAGCAAGAACTATGCGCGTGCACAAACACTGCGTGGGCGTCCAGCCACCATGCTCCGACTCGACCTTCGAGGCCACAATTGTGCGCCCGCTCAAGCGTGAAGGCGATGATTCGCACTTCGCTGGTGCGCGGCGCGCCCTGTTGCAGGTCGGCAGCGCTCGTCGATGGCCCGTGCCGCGGGCCGCTCGAGAAGGCGCTTTACCTCGTCGCAACAGGTCCGGCGATCGGCCTCGCGCCCGGTCCAGCGTTCAGTTCAACGATCAGGCCCGTTCTGACGGATCGGTTTTTTTCGCGGGAGTGCGAATGTCCGGCGCCAACTGCGCGAAGATCCATGACGAACAAGCGGTAATGATGCCGACGCAGAGGAACGTGGCATGAAACGCGGGCAGCGAATTGGCTGCGGTCACGCGCTGCATGATGCCGGTGAAGGTCGCGAGCAACGCGCCGGCCACCGTTACGCCGAGGCTCATCGAGAGCATCTGTACCAGCGAGAACAGGCTGTTGCCACTGCTTGCGCCGCCAGTGCCGAGGTCCTTCAGCGTCAACGTATTCATGGCGGTGAACTGCATGGAGTTGACGCCGCCGAAAATCGCGAGTTGCACGAGCCGCAGCCACAGTGGCTGACTCGCGCTCGTGAGCGCAAAACTCGCCATCATCAGGCCGACCAGGATCGTGTTGGTCATCAGCACGCTTCGGTAGCTGTACCTGACAATCAGCTTCGTCACGAGACGCTTGGATACCATGCCCGCAGCCGCGACGGGCAGCATCATGAGGCCGGCTTCGAAGGCGCTATAGCCGAGACTCACCTGCAGCAACAGGGGAATCAGGTAGGGCATCGAGCCGCTGCCGATCCGCGCGAACAGGTTGCCGAGCAGGCCGACGCTGAAAGTGTGGATCTTGAACAGATCGAGCGGGAAGATTGGCGCCGGCTCGCGCACCGCGTGCAAACCATAGGCGACGAAGCAGGCGAGGCTCAGAATCAGCAGAACCAGCACCGTGGCGTGCTGAATGCCGAATTCGGTACGGCCGTCGAGCGCGAAAGAGATCGCCACCATGCCGACAATCAGAAACAGGTAACCCTGTATATCGAACTTGCCGGTGTCTTCGTTGCGACTATCCGGCATGAAGATAAACGTCGCAATGCAGCCCACGATGCCGACCGGCACGTTGATCAGAAAGATCCAGTGCCACGATGCGATCTTGACGAGCCAGCCTCCGAGCGTTGGCCCGATCAGCGGCCCGATCAGGCCTGGAATTGCCACGAACGACAACGCCGGCAGGTAGCGTTCCGCCGGAAAAGTGCGCAGCACGGCGAGTCGTCCCACTGGCAGCAGCATCGCGCCGCCCACGCCCTGCAGAACGCGGTAGATCACCAGTTGATTCAGCGTATGCGCGTTCGCGCACAGCAGCGAGCCGACCGCGAACACGAGGATCGCGCTGAAGAACACGCGGCGCGTGCCGAGCTTGTCGGCGAGCCAGCCGGACACGGGAATCATCACCGCCATCGTCAACGAATAGGCGATCACCACCGATTGCATGCGCAGCGGCAACTCGCCGAGGCTTGTCGCCATCGCGGGGAGCGCGGTGTTGACGATCGTCGAGTCGAGCGTCTGCATGAAGAAGCCGGTGGCGACGAGCCACAGCATGACGGTGAGCGAACGGGCCGAAGGGGTCGGGGCCGTGTCGCTGGCGAGGGCGGGCGGAGTCGGCGTCATGGGCATGGAGGGCGGCTTGGCACGCAGGGACGGGCTGGGAGTCGCTATTTTATGGAAAAGCGTGGCCTGGCGCAGCCATTTACGGGGGCGGGTGCATGGGGCGGCTTGCCTGCCCTGCCTTCAGTCGTCCGGCGTCAGCTTCGCGGCCGCGCGGAAAAACGCCAACGCGCGCGGATCGTTTCCGAATGCCACATGAATCCGCGTCCACGGGCTCGGCTCCTGGTTTGGCCGGAAGTGGTGGCCCGGCGCGACCGTCACCCCGAACGGGGCGCCGCATTCCACGAGCCGCTCGGCGTTGGCGACGTGCGGCACGCGTGCCCAGACGAATTTGCCGCCCGCCGGTTTCTCGAAAATTTCCCAGCCGGCGTCCTCGAGCGTCTGGATAGTCGAGCCGAGCGCGTCGCGCATCTGGCGGCGCAGACGTTCGAGGTATTTACGATACGCGCCGCGCTCCAGCATCGATACCGCGACCGCTTCGGCAAAGCGCGAGCCGCCGATGCTCGTCAGCATCTTGATATCGACGAGGTCCTTGATGATCGCGTGGCTTGCCACCACGCAGCCGATTCGCAGCGACGACGACAGTGTCTTCGACAGTCCGCCCACGTAAATCACCTGTTCGAGCTGATCGAGCGTGGCGAGGCGGTCGCTGGGATCGGTCTGGAAGTCGGCGTAGATATCGTCTTCGATAATCGCGAAGCGATGCTCGCGCGCCATTTGCAGGAGCCGGAACGCGACCTGCGGCGCTACCGTGGTGCCGGTCGGGTTATGGAACACGGTGTTGATCAGCAGCAGCTTCGGCCGGTGCAGCTTGAGCTGCGCTTCCATCGCGTCGAGATCGAGTCCGTTGTGGACGCGGGCAATGCCGACCAGCCTGACGCCATGCAGCTTCAGCAGGCCGTACAGGTTGTAGTAGCCGGGGTCTTCCACAAAGATCGTATCGCCGGCCTTCAGCATGTAGCGCATCAGCAGATCGAACGCCTGGCTCGCGCCGTTGGTGATGAGAATTTGCGACACTTCGGCGTGGATGCCCAACTGCGCGATGCGGGTGCGCAGATGCTCGCGCAGGAGCGGGTTGCCGAGCGGTGTCGCGTAATCGACCATGCTCGCCGGATCGGTGCGCGACACGTGGCGGATCGCCTGGGCGATGCCGTCCATATCGCGCCAGCTTTCCGGAATAAAGCCGCTGCCGAGCTTCAGCGTTTCGCCCGGATGGCTGAACTGCTGCAGCAGGTGGTCCGATTCATCCTCGGCGCGGCGTGGGTCCGAGGCGCCTGTGCAGAGCGTGCTCGCCGGTTGACGATTGGCGACGTAGAAGCCGGAGCCGTGACGCGAGTCGACATAGCCGAGCGACACCAGCCGGTCGTAAGCCTCGATTACCGGAAAGCGGCTTACGCCGAAGTCGGCGGCGAACTGGCGAATCGACGGCAATTTCGAACCGGGGTGCGCGTTGCGCGAGCGAATCCAGGCGGTGACGCCCGCGACGATCTGTTCGGTTAGCGGCACGCCGTTGTCCCGATCGAGCTGGATATCGAGCTTCATACCGTGGTCTCCTCCGCGGGCCGGCGAGCCGAAATTGCCACTCACGTCGAGCCAATCAGGCCAACTGTCCGGTTTTTTAACTGAACAGTTCCGATGAAAGTGTTCGGAACTGTGCATGGGTCTCCGATCATCGCACGTCAATAATCGGTACAACAGAAAAGTTTTTTTAGGAGAACGGCGATGCGTGAAGTCCGGATTTTCGAACTCGAACATGGCGAGCCCGCGGCGGCCTGGCGTGTCGCGCGTCCGTCGATATTCAAGGTGATCTCGGGCGAGGTCTGGTTGACAGTCGAGGGCGAGCACGAGGATCACTGGCTGGCGATGGGCGAGTCGATCGAACTGCCGCGCGGCGCGGTCGCGTGGATCAGCGCCGGGCAGGCGGGGGCGCGTTTTGCGCTCGCGAGCGGTTCTGAGCACGCGGTGCCGAAGCCACTATTCGGCCGGCCGATGCTGGCCTGGCTGGCACGCCGCCCGAGCGTGGTCTGAAGCCGTTCCACGAGCGGTGGTTGGCGCGCGTTTAGCCCATGCCCGTTCGTGGTAGCGCGCGGAGCCTCAAGAGACGAGGGGATCGGCGCATCCGCACCTGGGTCTCGCCGCGTGCTCCAGCTCAGCAGCCCATGCACCCATCGCCGCGAATCACCTGTCCACCTCATATTCCCCGATATACCGTGCGCGCGGCCGGATCAACCGTCCGTCGCGTGCCTGTTCCATCGCATGAGCAATCCAGCCGACCACGCGCCCGACCGCGAATAACGTGAACGCCGCGCCGGCCGGCAAGCCGAGCACCCGCTCGATCGCGGCCAATGCAAAATCGACAGTCGGCTCGGCGCCGGTCGTGTCGCGCACCGCGCGCGCGAGCCTCAGCACATTGTCGAGCGATGAGCGGCTGGGCGCACGGTCGGCGAGCATCGTCAACAGTAATTGCGCGCGCGGATCGCCATCTGGATAAAGCGGATGACCGAAGCCCGACAGCAGCGGACCCTGCGCGCCTTGTTCGGAATGCGCGAGACGGTTCGCGAGGTAGCGGTCCAGATCGGGCGCGCGCGCCGCTTCTTCGAGCAGTGCGGCGATGCGCACCGTTTCCCCGCCGTGACGCGGACCGGCCAGCGCCGCGAGTCCGCCCGCCACCGCGCCGAACAGGTGCGTCCCCGTCGAGGTGATGCAGCGGACCGTAAACGTCGACGCGTTGAGTTCGTGATCCGCACAGGCGACCAGCGCCGCGCGCAGCAGTGCGCTCTGTTGCCGGTTGCGGACCTGCCACGCGGCGGCGAGTTGCCGGTGTAGCGGTTCGTTCGACGGCGCCGCCGGCAGCATCGCCGCAGCCAGCAGCCGCATGACGGCGCATGCGGTGTCGAGTTGCGCGTCGCGGCCGAGCGCCCACACACGCGGCATCTGCGCCGCGGCGGCCGGCAGCAGCACGAGCGCGCGATCGAGCGGCGTGCTGTCGCTCCACAGTTTGAGCCACGCGCCCCATTGCGCGGGCGCGAGCGGCACGGCCGGCGCGTCGGCGATGCGCCGCGCGCTGCATTCCCACAGCAGCGCCGCGACGTCTTCGAGCGATGCGCTGCGCGCGAGCTCCATCGCATCGTGTCCGCGATACAGAAGACGCCCGTCTGCGACCAGCGTGATCGACGATTCGAGCACCGGCACGCCCCAGTCCAGCACCTTCTGTGCGACCTTGCCCGCACGCTTGCCGTCGGCCTTGCGGCGCGCGAGGCGGCGTACTTCGGCGGCATCGTAGAGGCGGTGCCGGCCTTGCGCGTCCGGCGACGAGCCGAGCATGCCGCGGCTCACGTACGCATACAGCGTGGGCAGGCTGATGTCGAGCATTGCGGCCGCTTCGGCGGCGGTGAGGAAAGTCTGGGCTGGCATGAAAACGTGTGGAAACCGAAGAAATCAATATATATTGATTATCATAATCAAGATTGATTGCGGCAAGGCGGAATTCTAGACTCGGGTCACTTCATTTCCGTCAGCGCGCCGAACGCGCCCCATGCCATGACGCCCGAACTTGCTCTCAAACATATCTGGACGCTTGCCGGATGCGATCCGGTTACCCTGCATTCCGTTGCGCTGAGCGGCGCGGACCCGGGCCTGCCGTCGGTCTACCGCGTCGGCAGCCTCGCTTCGGCGACGATCGCGGCGACCGGCCTTGCCGCGGCCGAGTATTGGCGCTTGCGCAGCGGCCGCAGGCAACACGTGGCTGTGCAGATGCGGCGCGCGCTCGCGGCGTTTCGCAGCGAACGCTATCTGCGTATCGACGACGGGCCGCCGCCCGTGCTGCGCGATCCGGTGACGGGGTTCTACGAAACGCGCGATGGCCGCTGGGTCCAGTTGCACACGAACTTCGCGCATCACTTGCAGGGCGTGCTGCGGGTGCTCGGTTGCGAGAACGGGCGCGAGCCGGTGGCCGCCGCGATTCGCAATTGGGACGGCGCGACGCTCGATCAAACGCTGGCCGACGAGGGCCTGTGCGCCGCGTTGATTCGCACGCCGGAAGAATGGGCCGCGCTCGAACAGGCGCGGGCGATCGCGGGCTTGCCGCTGTTCGAGATCGAGCGCATCGGCGATGCGCCGGCCGAGCCGCCGCGCCGTGTCGGGAGCGGGCTTGACCGGCCGCTCGCGGGCGTGCGCGTGCTGGACCTGTCGCGCATCATCGCGGGACCGGTGGCTGGACGCGCGCTCGCGCATCCCGGCGCGGAGGTGCGGATGATCAACGGGCCGCATCTGCCGAACACCGCGCCGCTCGTGATCGAAAACGGTCGCGGAAAGCGCTCGGCCG
>NZ_JAAGPS010000160.1:0-16068 GCF_017105025.1 Paraburkholderia sp. Ac-20336
GCGAGGCCGGCGCCCGCCCGAGCGACTGCGCCGTGGCAGCCGCCAGCGACGCCGCCGAGGACGCACGCTGCGCGGGCGTCTGCATCTGCTGCACGAGATCGTTGAGCGCCGCCGGATTCTTTTCGCCGGGTCCCGGAATCACGATCGGCCCGCCGCCGTCGTGCTCTTGCGCCTGCGCCTGGGTCGTGGCCGGCAACAGCACGATGCCGCCCGCGACCCATAACGCGACCTGCACGACGAGCCGCGTGCAAAGACGCGCGAGCAGCCGCGAGCCGGCTCGCACCGCCACGCGCGGCACAACCCGCGGTGCGTGCATGGCGTGCCGCGAACCCTCTTCCGCGCCCGCAACCATACCCGCACTCGCGCCCGAATCTGCACGATCTGCCGCCGCGCAATACGCGCGCTGCGGCAAGGCGGAAGTGGGCTGGTCCATCGTGGGTCTCCATCGAATGCATCGGTACGCCTTGCATTCTAGTGAGCGCCTCTCTCGCGCAAACGTTGAATAGAAGCCCCCTTTCCCGGTTATTCGTCCGATTGCCGCTTGCGCCCGGCCCATAAGATGCACCTCATGCAAAAAGGTCTTGCCGGCCGCCGCGCCGCTCGCTTGCATGTTCAGCGCACGGCAAGACCTTGGGAACGTTCTCGGGAGATTTCCATGCTGGACAAACTCGATGCCGAATTCGCCTTCGGCCGGCAGGCGATGGATGTGCGCGCCTACCGGCAGGAACTGCTGTCGTCGAACATCGCCAATGCCGACACGCCCGGCTACAAGGCGCGCGACGTCGACTTCGCCTCGTCGCTTGCCGGTGCGCTGAAGAAGACGGGCGGCAGCAGCGCGGGCCAAGGCGCGTCGAACAGCTCGACGCTCGCGATGACGCAACCGGCCGGCGTGACGAGCGGCATGTCGATGTCGGCGACCGAACCCGGCCACATGAGCGGCAAGACGACGCTCACGGCGACGGGCGGCAGCCCCGACGACTACGGCAACCTGCAATACCGGATTCCGGTGCAGCCTTCGCTCGACGGCAACACGGTCGACATCGACACCGAGCGCGTGCAGTTCGCCGACAACACGCTGCATTTCGAATCGGGCATGACGGTGGTGTCGAACCAGGTGAAGACGATGCTCGCGGCGATCACGTCGGGCAGCTAACCGGGAGCACACGAATACACGATTCGCGCGTATGGCGGCAAAGCGGCAAAGCGCGCGGATCGCAGAGGCTGCCAGGTGCAGCAAAGTACGGCAAACGCAGCAAAGCGCACGCAACAGATAACAGATGCAACAGATGCGCGAAACACGCTCAAGACAGGCGCGCGATCCGCGCGAACGAGCGTGGCGGTACCGAACGAAACGCTACGGGACTTAACGTGAAGCCGGCCCGAACCGGCAGGAGAGGTCAGGAAACATGCCATCCCTGATGAATATTTTTGGTGTTGCAGGCTCCGCGATGTCGGCGCAGTCGCAGCGGCTCAACGTGACGGCGTCGAACCTCGCCAACGCGGACAGTACCACCGGCCCGGACGGCCAGCCGTACAAGGCCAAGCAGGTCGTGTTCGCGGTGAACCCGCTCGGCGGCGCGCGCTCGGGCTCCGGCCAGCAGGTCGGCGGCGTGCAGGTGACGGGCGTGATCGACGACCCTTCGCCGATGAAGACCGCCTACGAACCCGGCAATCCGGCCGCCGACGCCGACGGCTACGTGACCTTGCCGAACGTCGACCCGGTGCAGGAAATGGTCAACATGATCTCGGCTTCGCGTTCGTATCAGGCCAACGTCGAAACGCTGAACACCGCCAAAACCCTGATGCTGAAAACGCTCACGATCGGAACCTGAGGAGAGAGCCTTGACCACCAACACCACGATCGGCAGCAACGGCACGACCGTTTCGCAGACGCTGCTCGACACGATGAACGGCGCGAACGCGACCGGTTCGACGGGCAGCACGTCGGGCACCTCGGCCACCGATCTGCAGAACACGTTTCTGCAACTGCTCGTCGCGCAGCTGAAGAACCAGGACCCGACCAATCCGATGGACAGCTCGCAGATGACCTCGCAGCTCGCGCAGATCAGCACGGTGCAGGGCATCAGCCAGCTCAACACTTCGCTGTCCTCGCTGTCGACGCAGCTTTCGGCGGGCCAGCAATCGCAGTCCGCGCTGCTGATCGGCTCGACCGTGCTCGCGCCGGGCAATTCGATCTCGGTGTCGAGCGGCAAGGCCACGCCGTTCGGCGTCACGCTCGCCAACGACGTGAGCGACCTGCAGGTGGTCGTGAAGAACTCGGCCGGCACGATCGTCAACACGATCGACCTCGGCAAGCAGTCGGCCGGCACGGTGCCGGTCGGCTGGACGCCGACCGACGCGGCGGGCAACACGCTTGCCGACGGCACCTACACGATCACCGCGACCGGCTCGATCAACGGCCAGCAGGCCACGGCCACCACGCTGACCGGCGCGACCGTGGACGGCGTCGTGACGCAGAGCAGCGGTACGGCGGGCCTCGTGCTGTCGAATGGTTCGACGGTCGGGCTGACGGACATCGCCGCGATCCTCTGATTCAGATCAATTCAGTTACGACTTTCCAGATACGGAGCACGTCATGGGTTATCAACAAGGTTTGAGCGGGTTGTCCGCGTCGTCGAGCGATCTCGACGTGATTGGCAACAACATCGCCAACGCCAACACGGTCGGCTTCAAGAGCGGCACCGCCGAATTCGCCGACATGTACGCCAATTCGATCGCGACAGCCGTGAACCAGCAGGTCGGTATCGGCACGCAGCTTTCCGAAGTGCAGCAGCAGTTCTCGCAAGGCACGATCACCACGACCAACCAGGCGTTGAACGTGGCGATCAACGGCAACGGTTTCTTCCAGATGTCGAGCAACGGCACGCTGACCTATTCGCGCAACGGCGTGTTCCAGCTCGACAAGAACGGCTACATCACGAACGCGCAGGGTCTGCAGCTGATGGGCTACGGCGCCAACAGCTCGGGCATCATCAACACCGCGCAGACCGTGCCACTGAAGGTGCCGACCGCGAACATCGCGCCGCAGGCGACCACCTCGATCACCGCGGGCCTGAACCTCAACGCGCAGGACGACCTGATGCTCGGCGCGCCGACCGTGACGGCCGGCGCGGGCAACACCGGCACGCTCAACACGACCGGCGCGACGATCACGAACGGCGCCGCGGGCACCAACACCGACAACTACACGATCAACTTCACGAGCCCGACGACCTACACGATCACGGATCACACGCTCGGCACGACCTCGGCTTCGCAGGACTTCACCGCCGGCACCGCGATCACGCTCGGCAACGGCGAGAGCATCACGTTCAGCGGCGCGCCGGCGAGCGGCGACAGCTACACCGTCGCGCCGAATCCGACCGCGTTCAACCAGAACAGCGCGTCGACCTACAACTACTCGACCAGCACGACCGCCTACGACACGCTCGGCGGCTCGCAGACGGTCAACATGTATTTCGCGAAGACGTCCGCCGGCACGTGGAACGTGTACGCGGGCACCTCGACCGGCGCGGCGACGCTCGTCGGCACGGCGAACTTCAACTCGTCGGGCACGCTCGTCAGCACGGCCAACCCCGACGGCACGCCGACCACGACGCTCGGCGCGTTCAACGTGTCGATCCCGACCTCGGACGGTTCGTCGACGCCGCAGAACATCACGCTGAACCTCGGCACGACCACGCAGTACGGCGGCAAGGACGGCGTGAACAGCCTCTCGACCGACGGCTACGCGGCAGGCCAGCTGACCAGCTTCACGGTCGGCACCGACGGCACGCTGACCGGCAACTACTCGAACGGGCAGACCGCCGCGCTCGGCCAGATCGTGCTCGCGAACTTCTCGAACCAGAACGGCCTCGTCGATCTCGGCAACAACGAGTACGGACAGACCGCGGCTTCGGGCGTCGCGCAGATTTCCGCGCCGGGCTCGACCAATCACGGCGTGCTGCAAGGCGGCGCGGTCGAAAACTCGAACGTCGATCTGACGAGCGAGCTGGTGAACCTGATTACCGCGCAGCGCAACTATCAGGCGAACGCGCAGACGATCAAGACCCAGCAGACCGTCGACCAGACCCTGATCAACCTGTAAGCCAACGGGACCCCATCATGGATCGGCTGATCTACACCGCGATGTCGGGCAGCACGCAGGCGCTCGAACAGCAGGCGATCGTCGCGAACAACCTCGCGAACGCCTCGACCACGGGTTTTCGCGCGCAGCTCGAAACCTTCCGCGCCGTGCCGATGTCGTTCGGCGACGGCAGCTCGATCAACGACGACACGACCCGCACGTTCGTGCTGTCGTCGACGCCGGGCGCCGACTACACGCCGGGGCCGATCCAGCAGACCGGCAATCCGCTCGACGTGGCGATCCAGGGGCCGGGCTGGCTGTCGGTGCAAACCGCCGACGGCAACGAGGCCTACACGCGCGCGGGCAACCTGCACATCGACGAAAACGGCCAGCTCGTGAACGCGACCAATCAGGTCGTGCTCGGCAACGGCGGGCCGGTGTCGGTGCCGCCGGGCGCGGAGATCACGATCGGCAAGGACGGCACGGTGTCGGCGCTGACGCCCGGCGATCCGCCGACCGCGGTCGTGACCGTCGATCAGCTGAAGCTCGTGAACCCCGATCCGCAGACGCTCACGCGCGGCGACGACGGCCTCTTTCGCACCGCCGACGGCAATCCCGCCGACGCCGATCCGACCGTCACGCTCGCACCGGCCTCGCTCGAGGGCAGCAACGTGAATCCGGTCAGCGCGATGGTCTCGATGATCACCAACGCGCGCCAGTTCCAGATGCAGACGCAGCTGCTGGAAAACGCCGACAAGAACGATCAGTCCGCCAACCAGCTGCTCAGCTTCAGCTGACGGATTGCCATGGGGCGCGCGACGAGGCGCGCTCCAACATTGGAGAACCCTAAGTGAACCGCTCACTCTATATCGCCGCGACCGGCATGAATGCGCAACAGGCGCAGATGGACGTGATCTCGAACAACCTCGCGAACGTCAGCACCAACGGCTTCAAGGGCTCGCGCGCGGTCTTCGAGGATCTGCTGTACCAGACCATCCGCCAGCCCGGCGCCAACTCGACGCAGCAGACCGAACTGCCGTCCGGCATCCAGCTCGGCACCGGCGTGCAGCAGGTCGCGACCGAGCGCCTGTACACGCAGGGCAACCTGCAGCAGACCGGCAACTCGAAGGACATCGCCATCAACGGCGCGGGCTTCTTCCAGGTGCAGATGCCCGACGGCACGACCGCCTACACGCGCGACGGTTCGTTCCAGACCAACGCGCAGGGCCAGCTCGTCACGTCGAGCGGCTATCAGGTGATTCCGGCGATCACGATCCCGACCAACGCCACTTCGCTCACGATCGGCAGCGACGGCGTCGTGTCGATCACGGTGGCCGGTTCGACCAACAGCCAGCAGCTCGGCTCGATGCAGATCGCGACCTTCATCAACCCGGCCGGCCTCGACGCGAAGGGCGAGAACCTGTTCGCGGAGACCGCCTCGTCGGGTGCGCCGAACGTCTCGCAGCCGGGCCTGAACGGCGCGGGCTCGCTCAACCAGGGCTACGTCGAAGCGTCGAACGTGAACGTCGTGCAGGAACTGGTCAACATGATCCAGACCCAGCGCGCGTACGAAATCAACAGCAAGGCCGTGACGACCTCCGACCAGATGCTGCAAACCCTCAGCCAGATGCAGGTTTGAGGGGCAGGGATTCAAGCAAGGTGATCACGATGTCGGATTTCACTCGCACCCCGGTGCATTCGCGCACGGCCCAGGCGCTCGTGCAGCTCACGCTGCTCGCGGCGCTGGGCGGCTGCGGGCTCGTGCCCAAGGAGCCGATCACGCAGCAGCCGATGACCGCGATGCCGCCGGTTCCGCCGCAGGCGCAGGCGCCGGGCTCGATCTACAACCCGGGTTTCGCGGGCCGTCCGCTGTTCGAAGACCAGCGGCCGCGCAACGTGGGCGACATCATCACGATCGTGATCGCCGAGAACATCAACGCGACCAAGTCGTCGGGGGCGAACGCGAACCGCAACGGCAACACGAATTTCGCCGTGCCGACCGCAGGCTTTCTCGGCGGCCTCTTTGGCAAGACCAACCTGAGCGCGAACGGCGCGAACGTGTTTTCGGGCACCGGCGGCGCGAACGCGTCGAATACGTTCAACGGCACGATTACCGTCACCGTGACGGGCGTGCAGGCGAACGGCAACCTGATCGTGAGCGGCCAGAAGCAGATGCTCATCAACCAGGGCAACGAGTTCGTGCGCTTCTCCGGCGTCGTGAATCCGAACACGATTTCGAGCCTCAACGCGGTGTATTCGACCCAGGTCGCCGACGCGAAAATCGAGTACTCGGCGAAGGGCTATATCGACGAAGCGGAGAACATGGGCTGGCTGCAGCGCTTCTTCCTCAACGTGGCGCCGTGGTAATCATGCGTACCGTTCCGAACCTTCGCGCCTCGTTCTCCCTGCGCCGCTTCGTGCGTCTTTTCCTCGTGCGTCTTCCACACCTGCCGCGCCTCGTGAGCTCCACGCGCTACGGCCGCGCGCTCGCCGCGCTGGCGTCGTCGCTCGCGCTCGCCTGCGCGGTGCTGCCGCTCGCGACGCCCGCGCATGCCGAGCGTCTGAAAGACCTCGCGCAAATTCAGGGCGTGCGCGACAACCCACTGATCGGCTACGGCCTCGTGGTCGGTCTCGACGGCACCGGCGACCAGACCACGCAGACGCCGTTCACGACGCAGACGCTCGCCAACATGCTGGCGAACCTCGGCATCTCGATCAACAACCAGGCGGCGGGCTCGACCAACTCGCAGTCGTCGCTGTCGAACATCCAGTTGAAGAACGTCGCCGCGGTGATGGTGACCGCGGTGCTGCCGCCGTTCGCGCGGCCCGGCGAGGCGATCGACGTGACGGTGTCTTCGCTCGGCAACGCGAAGAGCCTGCGCGGCGGCACGCTGCTGCTCACGCCGCTGAAGGGCGCCGACGGCCAGGTGTACGCGCTCGGCCAGGGCAACGTCGCGGTCGGCGGCGCGGGCGCGCGCGCGAACGGCAGCAAGGTGCAGGTCAACCAGCTCGCGGCGGGCCGCATCGCGGCCGGCGCGATCGTCGAGCGCGCGGTGCCGACCGCGGTGTCGCAGGCCGGCACGATGCAGCTCGATATGAACGACATGGACTACGACACGACGCAGCGCGTCGTCGCCGCGATCGACAACGCGTTCGGTAGCGGCACCGCGACCGCGCTCGACGGCCGCACGATCCAGTTGCGCGCGCCGGGCGATCCGCAACAGCAGGTCTCGTTCATGGCGCAGTTGCAGAACCTCGACGTGCACCCGGCCCAGGCGGCCGCGAAGGTGATCCTCAATGCGCGCACCGGCTCGATCGTGATGAACCAGATGGTCACGCTGCAGAGCTGCGCGGTCGCGCACGGCAATCTGTCGGTGGTCATCAACACGCAGCCGGTCGTGAGCCAGCCCGGCGCGTTCTCGAACGGCCGCACCGTGGTCGCGCAGCAGTCGCAGATCCAGATGAAGCAGGACAACGGCTCGCTGAAGCTCGTGAACGCCGGCGCGAACCTCGCCGAAGTCGTGAAGGCGCTCAACGCGCTCGGCGCGACGCCCGCGGATCTGATGTCGATCCTGCAGGCCATGAAGGCGGCGGGTGCGTTGCGCGCCGATCTGGAAATCATCTAGGGAAGACAGCAGATGAATTCGAATCCGACCAATAGCGTCAACTCCGCGAACGACCTCAGCAGCCGCTTCGCGCTCGACGTACAGGGCTTCGGCGCACTGAGCGCGCAGGCCAAGGCTTCGCCGCAAGCCGGCATGAAGATGGCCGCGCAGCAGTTCGACGCGGTCTTCACGCAGATGATGCTCAAAAGCATGCGCGATGCGACGCCGCAGGACGGCCCGTTCGATTCGCACGATTCGGCGACCTTCACGTCGATGATGGATCAGCAGTTGGCGCAGCAGTTGTCGAAGAAGGGCATCGGCGTCGCCGACGCGATGCTCAAGCAGTTGATGCGCAACCAGGGCATGCAGGTGGGCGGCTCGGGTGGCGTGGGCGGCGCCGGTGCCGCTGGCGGTCTCGCCGGCATGGCGAACGCGCTCGGCGGCGGCAGCGGCGGCGACGAAGGTCAAACCGCCGCGCTCAACGCGCTCGCGCGCGCCTACGGCAATGCGCAGGCGAACGGCCAGCTCGCGCTCGGCCACGGCTACTCGGGCAATAGTTCGTTGACGCCGCCGTTGCGCGGCGACGGCAGCTCGCCGAAAGTCGATGCGTTCGTCGACAAGCTCGCCGCGCCGGCGCAGGCCGCGAGCGCGGCGACCGGCATTCCGGCGCGCTTCATCGTCGGGCAGGCGGCGCTCGAAACGGGTTGGGGCAAGAGCGAGATCAGGAAAGCCGATGGCTCGACGAGCCACAACGTGTTCGGCATCAAGGCGACGCCGGACTGGACCGGCAAGACCGTCTCGACGGTGACGACAGAATACGTGAACGGCAAGCCGCAGCGCAGCGTCGAAAAATTCCGCGCGTACGACTCGTACGAGGAAGCGATGACCGACTACGCGAGCCTGCTGAAGAACAACCCGCGCTATGCGCAGGTGATCAATTCGTCGCATGACGTGAACGGTTTCGCGAACGGCATGCAGCGCGCCGGTTATGCAACCGACCCGCATTACGCGAAAAAGCTGTTGTCGATCATGCAGAAAATGGGCTGATTAAAGAATGCACGCGACGGGGCCAGGTGCATATAAGACGGAAGAAGGCCGGCTGCCGGAAGGCGGCTGGCCGATCCGCGAGAATAAGCTGTGAGGCGGTACGCCGTACATGAGCGTTGAAGCGGTTCAGGCAGTAGGCGGGCAAGGTGAAAGAGCATGCGTAACGCGCTCGCACGTAAAGGCATATGCATAAAGGCGCGGCAATCGAAGCGGCGCTAAACAGCCGGCGTGAAAAAGCATGGGGAAAGGGGCGGATCGAGTTTTAACGTTTGCGGCGAATTTGCAGCAAATTTTTAATAAAAGTGCCCTAAATTTTGACTGGGTGCTGCCGCTAACGAGTTAGACCCGATACCGGAAAATCGCTGTCATTCCGGTCGAACGCGCGGGCCGCGGCGGCGCTAAAGACCTTCGGGTCGAAAGAACCGTTGGCGCGTGCCCGCCAGAACATGCATACCGGCAAGCTCATGGATATGAACCAGTCGAATAGCCAGATCGACACACACGGCCAGCCGCACGACCCGCAAGACGAAAGCGTTCCCGATTTCGGCCGCCGCAATCCGCTCGAGATCGGCGTGCAGTTGCGCAATCTCGTCAATCGCGGCGATTTCCTCACCGTCGAATACGCGGGCGGGCAGCTCGTCACTCGCCTGCTCGACGTCGACGTGCGCGAGCGCACCTTCACTTTCGATTGGGGCGCGCTCTCCGAACAGAACAAGGGGCTGCTCGCCGCGCCGCGCTGCAAGTTCCACGCCGCGCCGGACGGCGTGCGTGTCGAGTTCGTGACCGCGACGCCGCGCGAGACGCGCTTCGAGGGACTGCCCGCGTTCGAGGCCGACTTCCCCGAGGTGCTGTTCTACGTGCAGCGCCGCGAGTACTTCCGCGTCAACGCGCCGATTCTCGATCCCTACGTGTGTAGCGGACGCTTTCCCGGCGGCGACACGTTCCGCTTCGAGGTGCACGACCTGTCGCTCGGCGGCCTCGGCATGCGCACGACCGACGAGCGCGTCGCCGAATTGCCGATGGGCACGCGCCTGATGGACTGCGAACTCGCGCTCGGTGCGCTCGGCCGTCTATCGCTCGATCTGCAGCTCGTGTCGCATCGCTCGATTGCGCTGCCGAACGGCACGCAGCGCTACCAGCTCGGCTTCCGCTTTCTGACGCTGCCCGGCAGCGCGGAAAACACGCTGCAGCGGCTCATCACGCAGCTCGAAATGAAGCGCCGCTCGCTGGTGCGCTAGCCCGGCACGACGTACCGGACGTACCGGACGTACCGGACGAAACGCGCCAAACGAGACGCGCCAAACGAAGCGAGCGCAAACGACGCGAGCCGAACGCAACGCGCACCGTGCACACCGCACGGCGCGCGTTTCTCCGGCTCGGCGCGCAAACGTTGCAACGACGCGAAAGAAAGCGTCGTACGAAGCGGAACGGCCCTCAATTTTTCGCGCGACGGGCCGTTAAAGAGGATGTTCCAGCAACGTGGCGGCAGGTCTGCGGTGCCGCCCTTCAGGATGACGCATGTCCAGCAATCTCTTCAATATCGGCCTCAGCGGACTCAATGCCGCCCAGTGGGGTTTGACGACGACCGGCGAGAACATCAGCAACTCGTCGACGCCCGGCTACTCGCTCGAAACGCCGGTCTATTCGGAAGTCGGCGGCAGCTACACGGGCTCCGGCTATCTGCCGATGGGCGTCTCTACCGACACCGTGCAGCGCCAGTACAGCCAGTATCTGGCGACGGAGCTGAACAACGCGCAGTCGTCGAGTAGCGCGCTCAGCGCGTACAACACGATGATCTCGCAGCTGAACAACCTGGTCGGCAGCCCGACCGCAGGGATCGCGAGCGCCATCACCGGATATTTCACCGGCCTGCAGAACATTGCCAACAATGCGTCGAGCATTTCCACGCGGCAAACCGCGGTTAGCGACGCGCAGACGCTCGCGAACCAGATCAACGCGGCGGGCGCGCAATACGACCAGTTGCGTGCGAGCGTCAACACGCAACTGAGCAACGCCGTCACGCAGATCAACACCTACACCGCGCAGATCGCCGCGCTCAACACGCAGATCACCCAGGCGAGCAGCCAGGGCCAGCCGCCGAACCAGTTGCTCGATCAGCGCGACGAAGCGGTATCGAACCTGTCGCAACTGATCGGCGTGTCGGTCGTGCAGGACAGCAACGGCAGCTACAGCGTATTGATGTCGAACGGCCAGCCGCTCGTGTCGGCCGGCAACAGCTTCAATCTCGGCACCGCGACCTCGGCGAGCGACCCGAGCGAGCTGTCGGTCCAGTACCTCGGCCAGGCCGGCGCGAAACCGGTGCCGACGCCGCAGACGCTTCCCGACGCCAAGGTGTCGGGCGGCACGCTCGGCGGCCTGCTGCAATTCCGTTCGCAGACGCTCGATCCGGCCGAAGCGCAGCTCGGCGCGATCGCGACCAGTTTCGCCGCGCAGGTGAACGCGCAGAACGAACTCGGCATCACGCTGAACGGCACGGCGGGCGGCGCGCTGTTCACGGTCGGCGCGCCGACCGTCTACGCGAATGCGCAGAACACCGGCAACGCGACGCTCGGCGTGTCGTTCGCCGATGCGACCCAGCCGACCACGAGCGACTACACGCTCTCGTACGACGGCAGCACCTATACGCTGACCGACAACGAAACCGGCAGTATCGTCGGTTCGGCGGCGGACCTCACGAAGCCGATCGGCGGCCTGCAGTTCTCGGCCACCGGCACGATGAAGGCCGGCGACTCGTTCTCGATCGAGCCGACGCGCGGCGCGCTCAATGGCTTCGCGCTCGCCACCACGTCGCCCCAGGCGATCGCGGCGGCGGCGCCGGTGCTCGCCTCGGCCGCGTCGTCGAACACCGGCAGCGCGACGATCACGCAGGGCTCGGTGACGGCCGGCTACAGCGCGCCGACCAGCAAGACGACGCTCACGTATACCGCGGGCACGGGCCTCACCGGCTTCCCGCTGAATTCGACGGTGACGGTTGCCGGCCCGCCCTCGACGTCGTACGCGATCACCTCGGCGACGACCGCGGTGCCGTACTCGCCGGGCACGGGCGCGACGCTCACGATCACGAACCCGAGCAATTCGACCGCCGCGGGCAGCATGAACAACGTGACGGTGACGATCAGCGGCACGCCCTCGGACGGCGACTCGTTCACGATCGGGCCCAATACCGGCGCGAGCAACGACGGCCGCAACGCGCAACTGCTGTCGAACCTGACCACTGCGCAATCGCTCGCGGGCGGCACCTCGACGCTGACCGACGCGTACGCGAACTACGTCAACGGCATCGGCAACCAGGCTTCGCAGATCCAGACCTCGGCGACCGCGCAAAGCTCGCTCGTCACGCAGATCACGTCGGCGCAGCAGTCGGTATCGGGCGTCAACATCAATGAGGAAGCAGCGAACCTGCTTCAGTACCAGCAGCTCTATCAGGCCAACAGCAAGGTTATCCAGACCGCGCAGACGCTGTTCCAGACATTGCTTGGCATCTTCTCGTAAGGCGTCGAACCATGCGTATTTCCAGCGCGCAGTACTTCAGCATGAACGTGGAGACAATGAGCAACCAGCAGGCTCAGTTGTCGCAGATCTATCAGGAAATCTCGAGCGGTTCGAGCCTGACCTCGCCCGCCGACAATCCGCTCGGCGCGGCCCAGGCCGTGCAGCTCAGCTCGACGGCGACCGCGCTGTCGCAATACACGACGAACCAGAACGCGGCACTTTCGTCGCTGCAGGCCGAGGACTCGACGCTCGGCGGCGTGCTCAGCACGCTGAACAGCATCAACACGCTCGGCATCAGGGCGAGCAACGGCTCGCTGAACGACGCCGACCGCACCGCCATCGCGACGCAACTGACGAGCCTGCGCAACCAGTTGCTGACCTACGCCAATGCGACCGACAGCTCGGGCAATTCGCTGTTCTCGGGGTTTCAGAGCGCCACCCAGGCGTTCACGACCGATGCGAGCGGCGCGGTCGTTTATGCGGGCGACGACGGCACGCGCACCATGCAGGTCACCGGCAACACCCAGGTGGCAACCGGCGACAACGGGATGGCCGTGTTCATGGGCGTCGGCTCGACCAATGCGGAGCCGATCGCGGCCGGCAATCCGGCCAACACCGGCACGGGCGTGGCCAGCGCGGTGACGGTGAACGATCCGACCAACGCGGGGAATGCGGACGCGTACCAGATTGCGTTCAGCGGCAGCGGCGCGACGCTGGCCTACACGATCACCGACACCACCACGGGTGCGGTCGGCACGCCGCAAACCTACACCGAGGGCGCCGACATCGCGATGGGCGGTCAGACGGTGGCGATCACGGGCACGCCGGCCGCCGGCGACAGCTTCACGGTCCAGCCGGCCAACCAGGCGGGCACCGACGTATTCGCCAACCTGAACGCGATGATCGCCGCGCTCCAGCAGCCGGTGACGGGCAGCACGGCGGCCACGGCGAATCTGCAGAATGCGCTGAACACGGGCCTGTCCCAGCTTGCCAACACGATCGGCAACGTGACGGCGGTGCAGGCGTCGGTCGGCGGCCGCGAGCAGGAAGTGCAGGCGCTGCAAGCGGTCACGCAGACCAACACGCTGCAGACGCAAAGCAGCCTGTCGGATCTGACCTCGACCGACATGGTCTCGACAATCAGCAAGTACACGCTGACGCAAGCCGCGTTGCAGGCATCGCAGCAGGCGTTCGTGCAGATCCAGAACATGTCGCTGTTCCAGTACATCAACAACTGATTCGCTACGCGACAGCGGGATGCGGCAGAGACAGGAAAACCGGCGCAAGCCGGTTTTCTTTATCCGGTGCGTCCTGCGCGTCCATCACGTCCAGCGCGCTTGCGGCATCGAAGCCGCGTCTTTACTTCAGTCCCGCCGCGACCCGTCCCATTTCGTCGATGCCGCTGTCGAACAGCCGCACGAAGAACGGGATCATGTTCGGCAGCATCAACTGTACGAGCAGCAGGCCGACCAGCATCGTGAGCGGAAAGCCGATCTGGAACACGCCGATCTGCGGCGCCGCGCGATTGAGAATGCCGAGCGCGAGGTTGGCGATCAGCAGCGCGACGACGACCGGCAGCGCGAGCAGCAGCCCCGCCGAGAAGATCGAGCCGCCCCAGTTCGCGAGCGTCTGCCAGCCGTGCGGCGCGAGCAGGTTGGCCGACACCGGCACCGACTGGAACGTCGTCACGAGCGCGGCGATCACCTGCAGATGACCGTCGACGGCGAGAAACACGAGCGTGGCGATCGTCGTCATGTAGCGCGAGATCACGACGCCGGAGCCGGTCGCCTGCTGGTCGAAGAAGGTCGCGAAGCCGAGGCCCATGCCGAGGCCGATGAAGTAGCCGGTCGCGTCGATCGCCTGGAACACGATCTGCATCGTTACGCCGAGCGCGATGCCGATCAGGAACTGGTTGACGAGAATCCACACGCCGGTTGCGGAGAACACCGTGACCTGCGGCAGCGCGCCGACGGTCGGCGCGACGATGATCGTCGTGAACGCGGCGAGGCCGATCTTCACGCGCGTCGGCATGGATACGTTGCTGAAGACCGGCGCGGTCGCGACGAGCGCGGCGATGCGCGCGAACGGCCACAGGAACGCGGTCAACCAGACGTTCAGTTGGGCGTAGGTGACCGTGAACATGGCGGCACGCTCAGTTGACGAGCGTCGGAATGCTGCTGAGCGTGTGGCGCAGATAGTCGAGCATCGTCGTGAGCATCCACGGTCCGGCGATCACGAGCGTGACCACGATCGCGAGCAGCTTCGGAATGAACGACAGCGTGCTCTCGTTGATCTGCGTGGCCGCCTGGAACAGGCTCACGAGCAGGCCGACGACGAGCGCGACGAGCAACAGCGGCGCCGCGAGCACGAGGCCGACGTACATGGCCCCGTGGGCCAATGTCATGACTGCTTCGGGTGTCATCGTGAGTGCCTGGGGATCGGTGGAGCGAACGGGAAAACGAACCAAACGGCGAACGGAAGCACGGCCGGCATCAGACGAAACTCTGTGCGAGCGAGCCGAGCAGCAGTTGCCAGCCGTCGACGAGCACGAACAGCATCAGCTTGAACGGCAGCGAGATCGTCGCGGGCGAGACCATCATCATGCCCATCGACATCAGCACGCTCGCCACCACCATGTCGATGATGAGGAACGGAATGAAGATCGTGAAGCCGATCGTGAAACCGGTCTTCAGCTCGCTCGTGACGAACGCGGGCACCAGCAGCGACAGCGGCACGTCTTCGGGGCCCTGCATGGGCGCCGCGTGCGAGATGCGCGCGAAGAGGGCGAGATCGCTCTCGCGGGTCTGCCGCAGCATGAAGGTCTTGAACGGCGCGACGCCGCGCGAGACCGCCTGATCCATCGTGATCGTGCCTTCGGAGAACGGCTTGTAGCCTTCGTTATAGGCCTTGTCGAGCACCGGCGACATCACGAACAGCGTCAGGAACAGTGCGAGCCCGACGAGCACCTGGTTCGGCGGCGTGGTCGTCGTGCCGAGCGCCTGGCGCAGCAGCGACAGCACGATCACGATGCGCGTGAAGCTCGTCATCATCAGCAGCATGGCGGGCAGGAACGACAGCATCGTGAGCAGCAGCATCGTCTGCACGCTCAGCGAGTAGGTCGTGCCGCCGTTCGGGCCGGGGCTCGTTGTGAAGGCCGGCAGGCCGGCGGTTTGCGCGAACGACAGCGTCGGCAGCGCGAATAGCAGCGCCGCGAGTGCGAGCGGCAGCAACGGCCACCACGACCTCATGCGGCGCGGCGACGCGGCACGCGATGCAGCGGCGGACGCGTCATGGCGCGTTGCGCGTGCTTCATGGGCCTTATGCGCGGCCTGCGCCTTATACGCCTCATGCGCTGGACGTGAAGCCTGAAAACCCGCTTGCCTGAAACTGACCTGCATTACCGATCCCCGCCGCCTTGCGCGTTGAAACGTTTGCCCACTTCGCCTTTCAGGGCGTCGCGAAAGCGTTGACCAAAGGTGCCGGGAAGATTGCCGGCATGCGGCGCGTGCGAGGCGGCCAGGGCATCGGCAACCGAACCGGCCGGCATCGTATGCAGCAGACGCACGTTGCCGGGCGCGGCGCCAAGCACGAGCCACGTATCGCCGATCTCGACGACCGCGACGCGCTCCTTGCCGCCGAGCGACGCACCGCCGACGGTTTTCACGAGCCCGCCGCGCTGGCCCGTTTGCAGGCCGAAGCGCCGCGCGAGCCACGCGCAGCCGAACACGAGCGCGATCACGACCGCGAGTCCGACGAAGGTTTGCAGCAGCGCGCCGACGCCGAGCGCGGGCACCGCGCTGCCCGCGCCGACGCTGG
>NZ_JAAGPS010000161.1:0-15050 GCF_017105025.1 Paraburkholderia sp. Ac-20336
TATCGCATGCCGCGCGCCGGTGGGCGGCGCCGTCTACGGCACGCTGCTGAACGACCGCGCCGCGCTCGCGGCGCTCGGCGATGCGGTGAACGCCGCGCCTTACAAGGCGCCGCCCAAAGCGCCGGTGCTCTATCTGAAACCGCGCAACACGTTCGCCGGTCATCGCGCGCGCGTCGTCGTGCCGGACGATGCGCCCGGCGTCGAAGTCGGCGCGTCGCTCGGCATCGTGATCGGCCGCACCGCGACGCGCGTGAGCGTCGTACACGCGGCGGACTATATCGCCGGCTACACACTGATCGGCGATCTGAGCGTGCCGCATACCAACGTGTACCGCCCGAACGTGCGCCTGCGCGCCCGCGACGGCTTCTGCGTGATCGGCCCGGCGCTCGTTGCCGCGCGCCACGTCGCAACGCCCGATGCGCTCGAGATCAGCGTGTCGCTCAACGATGCGAAGCCGCGGTTCACCGCGAACACTGCGTCGTCGCTACGCAACGTCGCGCAACTGCTCGCCGACATCACCGACTTCATGACGCTCGATGCGGGCGACGTCATCACGCTCGGCGTGCCCCACGGCTCGCCGGTCGCGCGCAGCGGCGACACGGCCACCTTGTCGATCGGCACGCTGCCGCCGCTCGTCGTCTCGTTCGTCGGCGCGCATCGTCACAACGGAGAACCGTCATGATGCGCGGCCGGGTTGCCTACGCGGGAGCGATTCACGAAGCCTATCCGTATGAACATGGCGTGCGTCTCGCCGACGGCCGCGTGCGCCGCGAAGACGAAGTGGTCTGGCTCGCGCCGATCGAAGTCGGCACGATCTTCGCGCTCGGCCTCAACTACGCCGAGCACGCGAAGGAATTGCAGTTCGACAAGCAGGAAGAGCCACTCGTGTTTCTGAAGGGACCGGGCACGGTGCTCGGCCATCGCGGCGTCACGCGCCGTCCCGCCGACGTCGCGTTCATGCACTACGAGTGCGAACTCGCGGTCGTGATCGGCCAAACCGTGCGCAACGTCGAGCGTGAAAACGCCATGCAGCACGTGGCCGGCTACATGATCGCGAACGACTACGCGATTCGCGATTACCTCGAAAACTACTATCGCCCGAACCTGCGCGTGAAGAATCGCGACGGCGGCACCGTGCTCGGCCCCTGGTTCGTCGACGCGGCCGACATCGCCGACGTCAACCAGCTGGAACTGCGCACCTTCGTGAACGGCACGCGCCAGCAATGCGGCAACACGCGCGATCTCGTCACCGGCATCCCCGCACTGATCGAATATCTGAGCGGCTTCATGACGCTCGCGCCCGGCGACGTGATCCTGACCGGCACGCCCGAAGGCATCGTCAACGTCGACGTGGGCGATGAAGTCGTCTGCGAAATCGACGGCCTCGGCCGTCTCGTGAATACGATCGCATCCGACGCGGACTTCGGCCGCGCGTGATCCGCAGCGAACAGGAAAAGGACAACGCAATGACGATCGACCATCTGATCAACGGCGAAGCGTGCGCCTCGAACGAGTACTTCGAAACCGTCAATCCGGCCACCCAGGATGTGCTCGCTGAAGTCGCACGCGGCGGTGCGAAGGAAGTCGACGCGGCCGTGAGCGCCGCGAAGAACGCGTTCCCCGCGTGGGCCGCGAAGCCCGCCGCCGAGCGCGCGAAGCTGATCCGCAAGCTCGGCGAACTGATTACGCAGCACGTACCGGAAATTTCGGAAACCGAAACGAAGGACACCGGCCAGACGATCTCGCAAACGCGCAAGCAGCTCGTGCCGCGCGCCGCCGACAACTTCAGCTATTTCGCCGAGATGTGCACGCGCGTCGACGGCCATACGTACCCGACCGATTCGCACCTGAATTACACGCTGTTCCATCCGGTCGGCGTGTGCGCGCTGATCTCGCCGTGGAACGTGCCGTTCATGACGGCCACGTGGAAAGTCGCGCCCTGCCTCGCATTCGGCAACACGGCCGTACTGAAGATGAGCGAACTGTCGCCGCTCACCGCGTCGATGCTCGGCCAGCTCGCGCTCGAAGCGGGCATTCCGAAGGGCGTGCTCAACGTCGTGCACGGCTTCGGCAAGGAAACGGGCGAACCGCTCGTCGCGCATCGCGACGTGCATGCGGTGTCGTTCACGGGTTCGACGGCAACGGGCAATCGCATCGTGCAAACCGCGGGTCTCAAGAAATTCTCGATGGAACTCGGCGGCAAATCGCCGTTCGTGATCTTCGACGACGCCGACTTCGAGCGCGCGCTCGACGCCGCTGTATTCATGATCTTCTCGAACAATGGCGAGCGCTGCACGGCGGGCTCGCGCATTCTGGTGCAGCGCTCCATTTACGCGCGCTTTGCCGGGCGCTTCATCGAGCGTGCGAAGCGTCTGAGCGTGGGCGATCCGCTTGCCGACAGCACGATCGTCGGCCCGATGATCAGCCAGGGGCATCTCGCGAAAGTGCGCAGCTATATCGAACTCGGCCCGAAAGAAGGCGCAACGCTCGCCTGCGGCGGGCTCGATACGCCCGCTCTGCCCGCCACACTGCGTCAAGGCAATTTCGTCATGCCAACCGTATTCGTCGACGTCGACAATCGCATGCGCATCGCGCGGGAAGAAATCTTCGGACCGGTCGCCTGCCTGATTCCGTTCGACGACGAAGCCGAGGCGATCCGTCTCGCCAACGATATTTCGTATGGCCTGTCGAGCTACATCTGGACCGAGAACACGGGCCGCGCGCTGCGCGTGGCCGCCGCCGTCGAAGCCGGCATGTGCTTCGTCAACAGTCAGAACGTGCGCGATCTGCGCCAGCCGTTCGGCGGCACGAAAGCCTCGGGCGTGGGCCGCGAAGGCGGTACCTGGAGCTACGAAGTGTTTCTCGAACCGAAGAACGTCTGCGTGTCGCTCGGCTCGCATCACATTCCGCGCTGGGGCGTTTGACCACGGCGGCATCCGCGCAGGCACACGCCGCGCGACGCCAGGCCGACAAAGGAGATCGCGATGGGCAAACTCGCGTTGGCAGCAAAAGTCACTCACGTACCGTCGTTGTATCTGTCCGAACTCGACGGTCCGCACAAGGGCTGCCGCCAGGCCGCCATCGACGGTCATCATGAGATCGGCCGGCGCTGCCGCGAACTCGGCGTCGATACGATCGTCGTCTTCGACGTGCACTGGCTCGTGAATAGCGAATACCACATCAATTGCGCGCCGCAATTCGAAGGGGTGTACACGAGCAACGAACTGCCGCACTTCATCAGAAACATGCCGTACGCCTACCCCGGCAATGCCGGGCTCGGCCATCTGATCGCGGACGTCGCCAACGAAATGGGCGTGAAAAGCCGCGCGCACAGCGAGACCACGCTCGAACTCGAATACGGCACGCTGGTGCCGATGCGCTATATGAATAGCGACCAGCACTTCAAGACCGTGTCGATAGCAGGCTGGTGCATGTGGCACGACCTCGCAACGAGCGCGCGTTTCGGTCTCGCGGTGCGCCGCGCGATCGAGGAGCGTTACGACGGCACGGTCGCGATTCTCGCGAGCGGTTCGCTCTCCCACCACTTCGCGAACAACGGCACGGCCGAGCAATTCATGCACAAGGTATGGAGCCCGTTTCTCGAACAGATGGACCGCAGCGTCGTGCGTCTGTGGGAAACCGGCGACTGGAAGACGTTCTGCGACATGCTGCCGCTCTATAACGAAAAATGCTGGGGCGAAGGCGGCATGCACGACACCGCAATGCTGCTCGGCGCGCTCGGCTGGGATCGCTACGACGGCAAGGCCGAGGTCGTCACGCCGTATTTCGGCAGTTCGGGCACGGGGCAGATCAACGCGATCTTCCCGGTTACGCCGCTACCCGTCTGACACTCGCAAAGGAATCGCCATGCCCCATCTGACACTCGAATACAGCGCCAATCTCGCCGACGCACAACGCATCGGCCGGTTATGCAAAGACCTCGCGCAGTGCCTCGATGCGCAGCGCGAGAACGGCGAGCGCGTGTTTCCGCTCGGCGGTATTCGCGTGCGCGCGTTGCGCTGCGAGCAGTACTGCATCGCCGATGGCCGGCCCGACGCCGCGTTCCTGCACGCGAACCTGAAGATTGCCGCGGGCCGTTCGGAAGCGGTCAGGAAGGCGAGCGGCGATGCGCTCTTCGCGCGGATCAAGCAGCACTTCGCCACGGAGTTCGAACAGCACGGGCTCGCGTTGTCGCTCGAAATCAGCGAGTTCAGCGAAGCGGGCACCTGGAAGCATAACAATCTGCACGCGCGGTTGAAGGGTTAGGAGCGGAGTTAAAAGCGCGGGGTTAAACGCAAGAGCTAAAAGCAAAGAGCCGAGAATCTCACCATGCTAGACGAACAGACCATCCGCGATCTCGCGGCGCAACTCGATCGCGCGGAGAAGACCCGCACGCAATTGCGCCATTTTTCCGCGCAATACCCGCAGATGACCGTACAGGACGGTTATGCGATCCAGCGCGAATGGGTCAGGCTCAAGCTCGCCGAGGGCCGCGTAATCAAGGGCAGAAAAATCGGCCTGACCTCGCGCGCGATGCAGCGCTCGTCGCAGATCGACGAACCCGACTATGCACCGCTGCTCGACAGCATGTTTATCGAAAACGGCCAGGACATTCGCGCGGACCGCTTCATCGCGCCGCGCGTCGAAGTGGAACTCGCGTTCGTGCTGAGCAAGCCGCTGAAAGGCCCCGGCGTCACACTATTCGACGTGCTCGACGCGACCGCTTACGTGAGCCCGGCCGTCGAGATCATCGACGCGCGCATCGAGCAGTTCGATCGCGAGACGCACGCACCGCGCAAGGTCTACGACACGATCTCCGACTTCGCCGCGAACGCGGGCGTCGTGCTCGGCGGCCGGCCCGTGCGTCCGCTCGACGTCGATCTGCGCTGGGTCGGCGCGCTGCTTTATAAAAACGGCGCGGTCGAGGAAAGCGGACTCGCGGCAGCCGTGCTCAACCATCCGGCCACCGGCGTCGCCTGGCTCGCGAACAAGATTGCTCCGTATGACGAATCATTGAACGCGCACGACGTGATCCTGAGCGGCTCGTTCACGAGCCCGATTCCGGCGCGCGCCGGCGACACGTTTCACGTCGACTATGGTCCGCTCGGCGGCATCGGTTTGAATTTCATCTGAGAGCATCGACATGGTCCTGCCGAACAACCCCTTCAAACGCGCGCTCGCCGAAGGCAAGCCGCAATTCGGCCTGTGGGCCGCGCTCGCCGACGCGTACGTGACCGAATTGCTCGCCACCGCCGGCTTCGACTGGCTGCTAATCGACAACGAGCACGCGCCGAACGACGTGCGCAGCACACTGTCGCAATTGCAGGCGGTGGCCGCGTACCCGTCGCATCCGGTCGTGCGACCGGTGCGCAGCGACGCCGCGCTAATCAAGCAACTGCTCGACATCGGCGCGCAAACGCTGCTGCTACCGATGATCGACACGACCGCGCAGGCACTCGACGCGATTGCAGCCACGCGTTATCCGCCGCAGGGCATTCGCGGCGTCGGCAGCGCGCTCGCGCGAGCGTCGCGCTGGAATCGCGTGCCCGATTATCTGCACACCGCGGGCGAGGAATTGTGCGTGATCGTGCAGGCGGAAACCGTGCAGAGCCTCGACAATCTCGCGGAAATCGCGCGTGTGGAGGGTGTCGACGGCGTGTTTTTCGGGCCGTCGGATCTGAGCGCGTCGATGGGTCTACTCGGCAAGCCGGGCGACGCGCGCGTGCGCGACGCGATTCGCCACGGCATCGATACCGTGCGCGGCGCGGGCAAGGCAGCAGGCGTGCTCGCGCCCGACCCGGCGCTTGCCGCCGAATATCTCGCGGCCGGCGCGAGCTTCGTCGCAGTCGGCACCGATACGGGTCTGCTGAGCCGCGCGGCCGCGGATCTCGCGGCGTCGTATAGAAATGCGCCGGCTGTGGCGGCGGCGGTTAAGGGTGGGTATTGAACGGGATATTGCGCAGATACAGAGCGGCTACGGGCAGGCACCCAACGTGGACTTGAGCATGCATCGGGTATCCAAGGCGTTAATCCCGCCCCGGCCACGGCAACCCGCGCGCCGACCAGTCGAGCTCGACACCGATCACACACCGCCCGGCAGCAAGATGCTCGGCCAGCGTCACCGCGATACAGGGCCGTCCCCCGCACGCGAGCGATAGATACGGACTGCTCGTGATCTCCTCGCCCGGCATCAGCACCGCATTGCGGAAGTACGGCCGATGGTCCCAGCGCGCATCGTACGGATTCGCGACCGGCTGCAGCGACGCCATGGCCTCGCTCCATGCCGGCCCGCGCACTTCGTGGCCGATCTGCCGGCCGGTCTCGTCGAGCACGAAGCAACTGATGCTGTGTTCGAGGCGCGCGAGCGCCTCGAACGCGTCGGCCATCGCGGCGCCGGCGAGCAACGCATCGGCGACGCGCCGCAGTTCGCGCCGGTACGGCTCCACCTCGGATTCGAACAACGCATGCTGATGCGCGCGCCCCTGCGCGATCACGTCGAATGCATCGTCGATCTGCCGGCGCACCGACTCGGGCGACGCAATCTCGCTCGCGGGCCGGCCAAGCAGATAGCCCTGCGCGAAATCGACGTTCGACTCGACCGCGAGAATCAGCTCGTCGGCGGTCTCGACGCCCTCCACGACGACGAGCATGCCCGCCTGATGCAGCAGCGACACGAGCGTCGGCAGGATCGGCTGCTGCGTATGCTGCATGGTCGCGCGGATCAGTTCGCCGTCGAGCTTGACGAGGTCGGGGCGAATCCGCAGCAGCCGGTCGAGATTCGATTGCCCCGCGCCGAAATCGTCGACGGCGATCAGAAAGCCGTGCCGCCGGTACAGCGCGGCCGCGCGCGACATATCGTCGACGCTGCCGCCGTGCGATTCGAGAATTTCGAGGATCACGCGCTCGGGTTCGAGCCCCGCGCCGCGCACGATCTTCGTCAACTGATCGGCGTAGCCGTCGGCGATGAAGGTGGCCGGCAGGATGTTCAGGAACAGCCATGCGCCGCCGGGCAACTGGCGGCATGCGTTGCCGAGGTGTACCGCATGGCTCGCGCGATCGAGCGCGCCTTCGTCGCTCGACGGTTTCGGCGCGAACATCACGACCGGTGGCACGAGCGTGCCGTCGTCCCGCTCGCCGCGCAACAGCGCCTCGAAGCCGACCTGCTTCTGATGCGAGAGGCTGTAGAGCGGCTGGAAGTGCGAGATCAGATGGAAGCCGTCCCAGCGATAGCGCGGCGCCTCGCCACTGCCTTGTTCGCTGCCCTGACTATCTTGCGCACCATCCCGCGCGCCGTCCTGCGCCGAAAGGCCGCCGAACGTCGGCTGCCGTGCGTCGAGCGGCAGGGCACGTTCCGCGCAAACGCGGTTCCTGCCCGAATGCTTCGCACGCAGCAGCGCTTCGTCCGCGCGATCGAGCAGCACCATGAAGCTTTCGCCGCGCCGATATTCGGCAACGCCGAAGCTCGCGGTCAGAAGACCGTCCGGCCGCTCGATCGCGCCAATCGCGCCGCGCAGCCGCTCGGCCAGTTGCAGCGCGCCGGCGAGATCGGCGTCGAGCAGCACCGCGAACTCCTCGCCGCCGACGCGGCTCGCGCCGTCGCACGGCGTCACCTGCCCCATCAGCACCTGCCCGACCTCGTGCAACGCCCGGTCGCCGACCGCATGGCCGAAGCGGTCGTTGAGCGACTTGAAGCTGTCGAGGTCGAGAAAGATCGCGCTGATGCGTGTGTCCGGCGCGAGCATCGCAAGCCGCTCCTCGGCGCGCTTGACGAACGCGCGGCGGTTCTGCAGGCCGGTCAGCGGATCGGTCGCGGCGAGCTGCGCCAGTTGGCTCTCGAGCAGAAAGTGATTGCGCCGGAACCGGTAGAAGCCGAAATGAAACACCGCCGCGGTCGGTGCGCCGACCGCGACGACCCATGCCCACACGGCCGCGTCGATGTCGCGCGGATGGCTCTTGCCGAGCAGCAGTAGCGCGACGGCCACCGCATAGAACAATGCGCTGCCGGTGAAAAAATGCACGGGCGTCAGCCACAGCGGCGCCGCGCAGATCGGGATCACGACGAGCGCGGGCAACAGCCACATCAACGGATGCGCGACGCCACTGGCATTGAGCACGAGTCCGCCGATCAGCACCTGCATGTACACGACGCCGATCGCGCCGAATAGCCACGTCGACTTCGTGCCCGGGATCGCCAGCACCAGCAACGCGAGCACGAGCGCGCAAAGCAGCCGATAGCCGAGCGGCGCGACGGTGCCGCCCGCGAGATCGCGCGCCGCCACCATGCACAGGAACGCGATCACCGTGAATGCCATCGTCACGGTGGACAGCGGCCGCTGATGTTCGAGCGAGCGCCGATGAAAGCGCTCGCGCAAACCGGGCTCAGGCTGGTGCTGCGTCGGGATGGCAGACATAGAACGGTATCGGACTGGGGTTCGGGTGACTCCGCCAACGGTTAACGGCAAACATCTTACAAATATTTATGGCTCACTTCACGGCGGCGCGCAGCGAGGTGACGATGCGGGCTCGTCCCGCGAGCGGCCGCTCCGCCTGCACTGCCTACATC
The DNA here is from genome assembly GCF_017105025.1 of Paraburkholderia sp. Ac-20336. Classification (NCBI taxonomy): domain Bacteria; kingdom Pseudomonadati; phylum Pseudomonadota; class Betaproteobacteria; order Burkholderiales; family Burkholderiaceae; genus Paraburkholderia; species Paraburkholderia sp. Ac-20336. Next base: position 8,564 of record NZ_JAAGPS010000161.1, read on the forward strand.
TCCTACCCCGTCTACGCCGCCATCACGCGGTTGCGCCCCGCCGCCTTCGCCGCATAGAGCGCACGATCGGCGCGGCTCATCAGTTGCTCGAGCGATTCGCCGCGCCGGTGCTGGTCCACGCCGACGCTGAACGTATAGCGCAGGCCGCGCGGCAGCACACCCGGTGCGCTCGCCGCGAGCCGCGCGCGCAGCCGTTCGAGCAGCACGACCGCCTCGGCGACCGAAGTCGCCGGACACAGCACGCCGAACTCCTCGCCGCCGAGCCGCCCGAACACGTCGCCGACACGCAGCTCGCGCGCGACGAACGCCGAGAAATGACCGAGCACCTCGTCGCCGGCCGCATGACCGTGCGTATCGTTGACCGACTTGAACGAATCGATGTCGACGATCGCGAGCGCGACCGGCGAGCCGCTGCGCAGCGACGCGTTCAGCAGCGCGCCGCCGATCTGCAGGAACGCGCGGCGCGATAGCGCGCCGGTCAGGTCGTCGACGTTGGCGAGCCGTTCGAGCCGCTCGGCGAGACGGTCGTGCGCGAGCATCACGACGCCGATCGACAGGAACGGTGGCGCGAGAACGCCGACCGCGAGAAACACGATATTGGACGGCGTGACCTGCATCAGATCGGTCTGCGCAATCAGGCCGAAGCCGTAGAGGATGCCGCGCGAGGCGTGCCCGGCGCCCAGCAGCAGCGCCACGGTCGCGATGAAGTAATAGCTGTAGCGCGGCCGGTGCTCGGGACGCCCGCCCATCATCAGCACGAACAGTTCCGCATAAAGCACCGCGTGATACACCGACACGACCGTCACGCGCGCGTTGAAATTCGGCGCGACGAAGGTCCAGTAGCCGATGGCGGCGAGCAGCGCCACGAGGCCCGCATAGGCGCACCACGGCCGCGTGTTCCGCCCCAGAAAACGCAACGCGCCTTCGAGCACGAGCAGCAGGGCGAGGGCAAGCAGTCCGTTGGCCGCGACGAAGGTCAGCCAGCGCGACGCGTGCCCCTGCGAGGCAAAGGCGAGCAGCGCGACGATCGCGCACACGTTTGCCACAATCCAGCAACCGACGCCCGGAATCGCCGCGCGCCATAACGAGCCGAGCACGGCCATTGCCATCGCGCCCGACAAGACCGTGACCAGCAGAATCGTAAGTGGATTGAGCATTGCAATCTGTTTGAATCGAACAACGTCGCAAAGCATTCGGCGTGCTTTGCGCTGGCCTCTTTGATCGGCTCGCGCCGATTATTTCCTGCAACTCGTACGGACGATTCATACATCGAGCCTCGAGGCGGCTGTTGGTCCGCGCCTGTCCGCTTTCATGTCGCCCCGCTCGCCCGACGAGCCTGCGGAAAAAAATTCCGCTACCGGCGCATCCCCATGCGCCTGGCCCTATTGTGCCTCATGCCTGTGACAGCGATCGTCGCGCGGCCTGCGCCGGCGCGGCAGACGTTGTTCCGGCGCGACCCCGATACCGCATCCGGCGCGCAATGCGAAGACGCGAAACAGGCCGTCATGGTCGGCCGATATGCCGAAGGCGAATCAGGCACCATGCGGCGTCCAGCGGGAGAAAACGTTTCAATAGAACGTCACAGGCAAAAATTACGCTGTTGCGTCGCCGCCAATCCAGGTCAATCAATGTACAAGCTGACGATTGGAAAGTAGCTAAAAGTCAGTGCCTTCAGTAAACTTCGTCCGAAGTGTGCCGGACAGACTAGACAGCGCGGTAAAAGAGACGTAAGGCACGCAATGCGCGAATTTCCGAAATGCCTTTCAACCTGCCCGACCGTTGTATCCGCTCATGCGGATTGAACGACGATCGCTTCCGGAAAACATGGTCCCAATTCTCGACTACCTGCTGCAACGCCAAATCTCGCCGCAGTGGCGCGGCATGCTGAGCGCGCTCGCCAGCGAATTCGAGGCACAGATCGGGCATGACGAACTGCGCCAGTTGATGCATCGCGTCGGCAGCCGCTTCGCCGCCGCGCATCCGCTGCCCGAATGCGCGTCGACGGTCGAGCTGGAGCAGGCGCTGAATCTCTACTGGCACGAGATGGATTGGGGCTACGTCGAACTCGCCGACGAAGCCGAGGCGCTGCGCATCGTGCACTACTGCGCGCCGCTCCAGGCATTCGGCGACGCGGCGCTCGCCTGGACGCCGGCGTTTCTCGAAGGCGTCTACCAGACGTGGATGTGCGCGTTGGGCGCACAGGGCCTGTCGGTCGCGCAGACGAGCGCGTTCGGCGCGGACAGCGCGCTCGAGTTTCGCCTGGGCCGTCATCCGGCCTGATACGAACGTACGTGCTCGCAGCATCGGTGCTGAGGGGCGCCGGCGAGTACGGGAACACCGCCGCCGAGGCCGTGAGGCCGCGCATGCTAAAACTGCTATTACAAACAACGGCATCATGAGTTCATCGAGCGATATCGAAAAACTGTTCGAGCAGTTTGGCGGCGACGCCAACGCGTATCAGGAAATCAGCCGCGAGAACGATGCGCGCATCGCGCGCACACGCTGGCCGCTGCTCGTGACGCTGGATCTGACGCAACCGGCGATTCCGGAAATCGGACAGCCTCGCGAAGCGGCACCGCAGCAGCCCGTGGCCGCGCAGCGTCGCGATGCCACCCTGAAGGACGACACGGCGGTGACGCGCGCGAATGCGCCGCTCTTCGCCCGGCCGCATCGGCGCGACATTCCACCGGTGGCCGCGGCCGCCGGGAAGCCCGTCATGCCGAGCGACGCGTCGTGGCGCTTCGGCACGCAGGACGAGGCGCTGGCGCGGGCGGAAGCGGAAGGTGCGGGTGCTGGCGCGAGTGGTGCTGGTGCGGCGGGGTCGTCTGCGGCGGCTTCGGTTGCTGTGTCGGCCACGACCCCGGCGCCTGGGTTCTCTGCGGTTACGGCGGCCGCTGTTGCACCGGCTGGTGCTTCGGGAATCGCTTCATCAACCGCGCCGGTTTTCGCCGCCGCTCCGACGGCCGCCCAACCCACGGCGCCCATCCCGCCGGCCGCTACCGTAACACCGCCCCAACCCACTGCCGCGCCGATCCCGCCAGCACCAACGGCACCCGCCTGGTACGCATCGGGAACCACCACCGCGTCGGCAGCACCGAGCGCACCGATCCCGCCCGCGATGCCAGCCGTCACGCCAACTGCGATGCCGCACGCAAGCGCGTCGTCCGCGCCGCAGTTCCGGGCGCCAACTGCGCCGCAACCGATTCCGCCGGCACAATCCGCGCAATCCGTGCAATACCCCGCGCAGCCGGCACAACCCGCACAGCCGGCCGCCCCCGCATGGGCGCACGCCACCGCACCGGCCCAAGCAACACAACCCACGCAACCCGCCCAACCCGCCTCGATCCTCGGCAAACTCTTCACCGCCCCGCAACAACCGGCGATGGCCGCTCACGCGCCCCCGCCGCTGCAATCGGTATTCGACCGTCTGCGCGGCACGCCCGCGCAAGCCGCCGCGATACCGACACCAACGCCGGCACAAGCGCAAACACCGGCACAGACCCTCGCAGCCAGCCCCGCCGCGCCCGGCGCCCGCCCCTCGTGGCTCAACAACGGTCCGCGTCACTCATGAAAGTCATTGCGGTGGTGTCCGCCAAAGGCGGGGTCGGCAAGACCACCCTCGCCGCCAATCTCGCCTCGGTGCTCGCGAGCAGCGGCCGGCGCGTGATCGCGCTCGACCTCGACCCGCAGAACGCGCTGCGTCTGCACTTCGGCGTGCCGCTCGACAGCATCGACGGCCTCTCGCGCGCGACGCTCGCCGGCGACCCGTGGCAAACGGTAATGTTCGACGGCGTCGACGGCGTGACCGTGCTGCCCTACGGCGCCGTGCTCGAGGACGACCGCCGCCGCTTCGAGGCCTACATCGACCAGCATCCGCAGTGGCTTGCGCAGTCGCTGCAGAACCTGCGGCTCGAGGCGTCCGACATCGTCATCGTCGACACGCCGCCCGGTTCGTCGGCCTACGTGCGCACCGCGCTCACCGCCGCCACCTTCGCGCTGAACACCGTGCTCGCCGATGCGGCCTCGTACGCGGCGATCCCGCAGATGGAACGGCTCATCGAAGCCTACGCGGCGCCGCGCGCGGAATTCGGCGGCGTCGGCTACGTGGTCAACCAGATCGACCAGTCGCGCCAGCTGACCAAGGACGTGCTCAAGGTGCTGCGCCAGATGCTCGGCCCGCGCGTCTTCCCGGGCGTGATCCATCTCGACGAGGGCGTGGGCGAAGCGCTCGCGTGCGACACCACGCTGATTCACTACGACCCACTGAGCCAGGCCGCCGCGGACTTCCGTTCGTGCGGCACATGGCTCGCGGCGGCGGTCGACGCGATCGCCGCGCCAAGGAGCGTCGCATGAGCCGTCCCGCTGCCTCGCGGGAGCCCGAGGGCAGCGAGCCCTCGCGCTTCGCCCGCTTTATCGACGCGCGCTTCTGGAACAGCCGCATCGTCACCGGGCTCGTCACGCTGTTCGCGCTGTACATGCTGTACTTCGTGTTCACGGTGCCGCTCGGCTTCGCCCAGCAGCTCACCTTCGCGACCTGCTGCTTCCTGCTCGCGCTGCTGTTTCGCCGCCTGCCCGGCCGTTACGCGACGATGGTGATGATCATGCTGTCGCTGGTGGCCTCGGGCCGCTATATGTACTGGCGCCTCACCGAGACCACCTACTGGGAGCATCCGCTCGACGCCGCCTGGGGTCTGCTGCTCGTCACCGCCGAGGTCTATTCGACGCTCGTGCTGATGCTCGGCTATTTCCAGACCGCATGGCCGCTGCAGCGCAAGCCGCTGCCGCTGCCCGCCAACCGCGACGAATGGCCGACTGTCGACGTCTTCATCCCGACCTACAACGAGCCGCTCGGCGTCGTGAAGCCGACCATCTACGCGGCGCTCGCGCTCGACTATCCGGTCGAGAAGCTGTCGATCCACGTGCTCGACGACGGCCGCCGCCCCGAGTTCAAGGCGTTCTGCGAGGAAGTCGGCGTGAACTGGACGATCCGCACGCACAACCGCCACGCGAAGGCCGGCAACATCAACGAGGCGCTCAAGATCACGAACGGCGAATACCTCGCGATCTTCGACTGCGATCACATTCCGACCCGCTCGTTCCTGCAGATCGGCCTCGGCTGGTTCCTGCGCGACAAGCTGATGTCGATGCTGCAGACGCCGCACCACTTCTTCTCCGCCGACCCGTTCGAGCGCAACCTCGGCACCTTCCGCAAGGTGCCGAACGAGGGCGAGCTGTTCTACGGCCTCGTGCAGGACGGCAACGACCTGTGGAACGCAACGTTCTTCTGCGGCTCGTGCGCGCTGCTGCGCCGCAGCATGGTCGAGGAGATCGGCGGCATCGCGGTCGAAACCGTCACCGAAGACGCGCACACGGCCTTGAAGCTGCACCGGCTCGGCTACACCACCGCCTATCTGGCGATTCCGCAGGCCGCCGGTCTCGCGACCGAAAGCCTGTCCGGCCACATCGGCCAGCGCATCCGCTGGGCGCGCGGCATGACGCAGATTTTCCGCATCGACAATCCGCTCACCGGCCGCGGGCTGAAGCTCGGCCAGCGGCTCTGCTATCTGAACGGCATGCTGCACTTCTTCTACGGCGTGCCGCGCCTCGTGTTCCTGACCGCGCCGCTGTCGTACCTGTTCTTCGGCGCGCACGTGATCGAGGCCGCCGCCAGCACGATCGCGATCTACGCGATGCCCCACATGATGCACGCGAGCATTACGAATTCGCGCATGCAGCGGCTGTTCCGCCATTCGTTCTGGGCCGAGGTGTACGAGTCGGTGCTCGCCTCGTACATCACCGCGCCGACGCTGCTCGCGCTCATCAACCCGAAGCTCGGCAAGTTCAACGTGACGGCCAAGGGCGGGCAGATCGAGAAGAACTACTTCGACTGGTCGATCTCGCGGCCGTATCTGTTCCTGCTGCTGCTGAACCTGCTCGGCTTCATCGCGGGCCTCGTGCATATCTATCTGAACTGGCACGTGCGCAGCATCGTCGAGACGACGCTGCTCAACCTCGCGTGGACCGGCTACAACATGCTGATTCTCGGCGCGAGCGTGGCCGCCGCGAGCGAGCGCCGGCAGATCCGCGCGGTGCACCGCGTCGCGATGAAGATGCCGGTCATGCTGAAGTTCTCGACCGGCCGCACGCTCGCCTGCGAAACGATCGACTACTCGGAAGGCGGCGTCGGCGTGGCGCTGCCCAACCGCATCGAGGTGCCGATGCACGAGCGCGTGACCGTGTCGCTCTTTCGCGGCGACGAGGAATACGCGTTTCCCGCCACCGTCAGCTTCAGCGAGGCGGGCCGCGTGGGGCTGCGCTTCTCGTCGCTGTCGCGCGAGCAGGAGTACGAGTTCGTCAAGACCACGTTCGCGCGCGCGGACGCGTGGACCGGCTGGGCCGAGGGCCGCGAGCAGGACACGCCGCTGCGCGGCCTGTCGCACGTGCTGCGCGTCGGCGCGCGCGGCATCGCGGGCCTGTTCGAGCATAT
>NZ_JAAGPS010000162.1:0-14834 GCF_017105025.1 Paraburkholderia sp. Ac-20336
GTCGCCGAGCTTGCGGCGCGGCATGGCCGGCGCGGCGCGCGTGCGGCGCTCGTCGTGGGCGCGCTTGAGCGACATCTGCTGCGCGAGCAGTTCCTCGAACTTGATGCGCACCCACGCCGGATGTGTGCCGTCGATCAGCGCGGTTTCGTCGGACTGCGCGCCCGGATGATGCAGCGTACGCACCGCGTCCATCAGCCCGGGCACGCCGAGCGGATCGAGAAACGCGCGCGCGACCGGCGCGGGCAGCAGTTCCGGCAGCGAGGTACGCGCGAGCGCGTTGTCGATCGCCTTGCGCAGATACGCCTGCGACACGCCCGCGGTGCTCGGATAGACCGGTGTCAACGCCTGCGGCAGCGGCGTGTCCGCCTCGACCGCGCGCACGGCCGGATGCACCATCTCCATGCCGAAGAAGCCGCCGCGCACGTCGCCGCGCACGCGCAGCCGCGCGCCGATCGCCATCTGCTTGACCTGCGAGCCGTAGAAGTTCAGAAAGCGCAGCACGAGTTCGTCGCCGGCATCGTCATGCAGCTTCACGAGCAGCTGACGGCGCGGGCGGTAGGCGATCTCGTTGTCGAACACGACGCCTTCGGTTTGCGCGATGCCGCCCGGCAGCAGATGGCCGATCGGCGTCAGCGAGGTTTCGTCCTCGTAGCGCATCGGCAGATGCAGCACGAGGTCGATGTCGCGGGTGAGGCCGAGCTTGGCGAGTTTGTCGGCGGTTTTGAGCGCGGGTTTCGAGGCGGCTTGGGCGGCGGGTTTGGTGGCGGCCTCGGCGGAGCCTTTGGCGCCGGTCTCGCTGCTGGCTTTGGTTCTGCGCTTTGCCACGGCCTCGGCTGTGTCTTTGGCGTCGGCCTCGCCTGCCGCTTCAGCCGCAGCCTCGATGCCGACATTCGCGGCGGGTTTGCTCTTCACGTCGCCACCCGGCGGTGTACTCGCCGTATCGCCCGCCCCCTCACCGCTTTCTTCACCGCGAGGCGTACCACGACGACCAGCCGCCATCACGCGCTCTCCCGCGCCTCGCGATCCGCCTTCCGCCGCCTCGCTCCGCGCGCCGCGGCGGCGCGGTTCGGCGCCCGCGTCTGGGGTGGCGGTGGACAATCGGCGGTCGGACAAAGGCATGGGCTGCTTCGCAAGTACAATATCGGCTGCTGTCGAAAGAAAAGGTCGTGCCGCCCTTCGCGCTCTAGCGCATACGGGATGCGGCACAGGGTGCGCGCGGACCGCTCCGGCGTCCCGCCATCATAGCGGCCCGGCTCCGGCTTCGGCTCAATTCAGTCCCAAATCAGTCCCAACCCGCTTCCAGTCGTTCGCATGTTTACGCTTTCCGATTTCGATTTCGATCTGCCGCCCGAGCTGATCGCGCAAGTCGCGTTGCCCGAGCGCAGCGCGAGCCGTCTGCTCGACGTGGACGCCGCGGGCGCCGCCGACGGCGCCGCGCGCCTGATCGACCGCCGCTTCACCGAGCTGCCCGAATGCCTCGCGCCGGGCGACCTGCTCGTCTTCAACGATACCAAGGTGCTGAAGGCGCGCTTCTTCGGCCAGAAGGCGAGCGGCGGCAAGATCGAGGTGCTGGTCGAGCGCCTGACCGGCGAGCGCGACGCGCTCGCGCAGATTCGCGCGAGCAAGAGCCCGCAGCCAGGCACCACGATCCGTCTCGCGGATGCGTTCGACGTCACGGTCGGCGAGCGCGTCGACCCGTTCTACACGCTGCATTTCCCCGCCGACTGCCTCACGCTGATCGAGCAATACGGCCGCCTACCGCTGCCGCCCTACATCGAGCACGATCCCGACGCGACCGACGAAACCCGCTACCAGACCGTGTTCGCGCAGAATCCGGGCGCGGTCGCCGCGCCCACCGCCGGCCTGCACTTCGACGACGCGCTGCTCGCGAGGCTCGATGTGCGCGGCGTCGAACGCGCGACGCTGACGCTGCACGTCGGCGCGGGCACGTTCCAGCCGGTGCGCGTCGAGAACATCGCCGAGCACAAAATGCACAGCGAGTGGTATCACCTGCCGCAAGCGCTCGCGGACAAGATCGCCGCGACCAAAGCACGCGGCAATCGCGTGATCGCGGTCGGCACCACCTCGATGCGCGCGCTCGAAGCCGCCGCGCGCGACGCCGAAGCGGCCGGCCACCCGCTCGCCGCGGCGAGCGCCGAAACCGACATCTTCATCACGCCGGGCTACCGGTTCCGCGTGGTCGACCGGCTGGTGACGAATTTCCATTTGCCGAAGTCGACGCTGCTGATGCTGGTGTCGGCGTTCGCGGGCGTCGAGACGATTCGCGCCGCGTATCGTCATGCGATCGACGAGCGCTATCGCTTTTTCAGTTACGGCGACGCGATGCTGCTGACGCGGCGCGAGGTTTGAGCCGGCTCGAGCATAGCTTCTGCTTTGACGTATTGGCAGTTTTCCCAGCCGCCGCGATCCCTCGTGGCGGTTTTCATTGTTTGCGCCGGACTGTTTTCCGGTAGCACAGGAGTCACTCCATGACCATTGGTCATCCATCGTCGCAACAAGCGGCTCACGAGCGCCCGGAGAATGGCCTCAAATTCGAACTGCTCGGCACCGACGGCCTCGCGCGCCGCGGCCGCGTCACGCTCAATCACGGCGTGGTCGAGACGCCGATCTTCATGCCGGTCGGCACCTACGGCACCGTGAAGGCGGTCCAGCCGCGCGAGCTCGAGGAAATGCACGCGCAGATCATCCTCGGCAACACGTTTCACCTGTGGCTGCGCCCGGGGCTCGAAACGATCGGAGCGCACGGCGGCCTGCACGGCTTCATGGGCTGGAACAAGCCGATCCTGACCGACTCGGGCGGCTTCCAGGTGTTCTCGCTCGGCGATCTGCGCAAGATCACCGAGGATGGCGTCACGTTCGCCTCGCCGATCAACGGCGACCGGCTGTTCCTGTCGCCGGAAGTGTCGATGCAGATCCAGAAGGTGCTGAATTCGGACATCGTCATGCAGTTCGACGAGTGCACGCCGTACGCGACCAACAACATCCCGACCTCGCACAAGGAAGCGGCCGACTCGATGCGCATGTCGATGCGCTGGGCGCAGCGCTCGATCGACGAATTCCAGCGCCTCGGCAATCCGAATGCACTGTTCGGCATCGTGCAGGGCGGCATGTTCGAGGACCTGCGCGACGAATCGCTCGCCGGTCTCGCGGAGAAGAACTTCCACGGCCTCGCGATCGGCGGGCTGTCGGTCGGCGAGCCGAAGGAGGACATGATGCGGGTTCTGAACCACATCGGCCCGAAGCTGCCGGCCAACAAGCCGCACTACCTGATGGGCGTCGGCACGCCGGAAGACCTCGTGGCGGGCGTCGCCGCCGGCGTCGACATGTTCGACTGCGTGATGCCGACGCGCAACGCGCGCAACGGCTGGCTCTTCACGCGCTTCGGCGACATCAAGATCCGCAACGCGACGCACAAGAACTCGCTGCGCCCGCTCGACGAGCAATGCGGCTGCTACACCTGCCGCAACTTCACGCGCGGCTATCTGCACCACCTGCACCGGGTCGGAGAAATCCTCGGCGCGCAGCTGAACACGATTCACAACCTGCACTACTACCTCGAACTGATGCAGGAAATGCGCGACGCGATCGACGCAAAAATGTTCGACACATTCCGCAAGCGTTTTCACGAGGACCGCGCGCGCGGCGTCGAGCCGTCGTCATGATCGTGCGGCACACTGATTCCGCTGAGGAATCCACCCGGCCACCCACGGCCGCGCGCATAAACTTACAATTCACTTTCGCCGGCCGCGCGCCGAGGCCCGCCACGCGGGCCGCAGGCGCGGCTTTAAACGGTTGATCGCAAAGCCGATTCGCCGTGCCGGCGCGTGTGCGGCCGGTGGTAGAATAATCGGCTGATTTTTTGTTCGTTTGACTGATAACGGAGAGACCAACGTGTCGTTCATTTCCAATGCCTATGCTCAAGGCGCTGCAGCAGGTGGCATCGAATCGAACCTGATGAGCTTCCTGCCGCTGATCCTGATGTTCGGCGTGCTGTACTTCATCATGATTCGCCCGCAAATGAAGCGTCAGAAGGAACATCGCAACATGCTCGCGGCGATGGCCAAGGGCGATGAAGTCGTGACGAACGGCGGCATCGTCGGCAAGGTGACGAAGGTGGGCGAAGCCTACGTCGGCATCGAAGTCTCGGAAGGCACGGAAATCACCGTGCAAAAGGCGTCGGTCACGACGATTCTCCCGAAGGGCACGATCAAGTCGCTGTAAGGCCTGCTCTCCCCGCGTCCGGCGCGGCCTCGCCGGCGGTTCATGCCCTCCCCGCGCTGAACCGCCCGCGCTCATCGCCGGACGCATCGCATCCAAGCCAACCTTCCCGTTGGACCACTCATGAATCGCTACCCCCTCTGGAAATACGCCGTGATGCTGGTGGCTCTGGTCATCGGCCTCGTGTACACGCTGCCCAACCTGTACGGCGAAGCGCCGGCCGTGCAGGTGTCGAGCGGCAAGGCGACGGTCAGGCTCGACGCCACGACGCTCGCGTCGGTCGAAGCCGCGCTCGCCGGCAATCAGATCAAGCCGACCGCGGTCACGTTCGACAACTCGCAGAACAACGCGAACATCCGCGTGCGCCTCACGGACACCGACACGCAGCTGCGCGTGAAGGACCTGTTGCAGAAGTCGCTCAATAGCGACCCGAACGATCCGCAGTACATTGTCGCGCTGAACCTGCAAAGCGCCTCGCCGAACTGGCTGACCGCGCTGCGCGCGCTGCCGATGTACCTCGGTCTCGACCTGCGCGGCGGCGTGCACTTCCTGCTGCAGGTCGACATGGCCGGCGCACTGAACAAGAAGCTCGATTCGGACGCCTCGGACGTGCGCACGCTGCTGCGCGACAACAACGTCCGCGACGGCGGCGTGAATCGCGTAAACCAGTCGGTGGTGGTGAATCTGGCCGACCAGGCCACGGCGGATGCGGCGCTCAAGCTGCTCAGCCGCAGCGTCAGCGAACTCCAGTGGGCCTCGCAGCCGAACACCGGCGCGGACGGCGGCGTGCAGCTGGTCGGCACGTTCACGCCGGCCGTGCAGCGCGCGGTGCAGGACGCCGCGCTCAAGCAGAACATCACGACGCTGCATAACCGCGTGAACGAACTCGGCGTAGCCGAGCCGGTGATCCAGCAGCAGGGCACGGACCGCATCGTGGTCGAACTGCCGGGCGTGCAGGACACCGCGAAGGCGAAGGACATCATCGGCCGCACGGCGACGCTCGAAGCGCGTCTCGCCGACCCGGTCAACACGCATCCGAACCCGAACGACCCGGTACCGCCGGGCGACGAACTGTTCACGCAAGGCAACCAGGTGCCGGTGCTGCTGCGCAAGCAGGTGATCTTCACCGGCGACCGCATCATCGACGCGTCGGCGGGCTTCGACGAGCATCAGCGTCCGTCGGTCAACATCCGTCTCGACTCGGCCGGCGGCCGCGCGGTGCGCAGCGTGTCGCGCGACAACATCGGCAAGCCGATGGCGATGGTGCTGTTCGAGCGCGGCAAGGGCGAGGTGCTGACGGTCGCGACCATCCAGTCCGAACTCGGCGACCGCTTCCAGATTACTGGCCAGCCGACCCCGCAAGCGGCCACCGACCTCGCGCTGCTCCTGCGCGCCGGTTCGCTCGCCGCGCCGATGGAAATCATCGAGGAACGCACGATCGGCCCGAGCCTCGGCGCCGACAACATCAAGAAGGGCTTCCACTCGGTGGTGTGGGGCTTCGCGGCGATCGCCGTGTTCATGATCGCGTACTACATGCTGTTCGGCGTGATCTCGATGATCGGCCTCTCGGTGAACCTGCTGCTGCTGGTCGCGGTGCTGTCGATGCTGCAGGCCACGCTCACGCTGCCGGGTATCGCCGCTATCGCGCTCGCGCTCGGTATGGCGATCGACGCGAACGTGCTGATCAACGAGCGCGTGCGCGAAGAACTGCGCCACGGCGCGCCGCCGCAACTGGCGATCCAGAACGGCTACGAGCACGCATGGGCGACGATTCTCGACTCGAACGTGACCACGCTGATCGCCGGCCTCGCGCTGCTCGCATTCGGCTCGGGTCCGGTGCGCGGCTTCGCGATGGTTCACTGTATCGGCATTCTGACGTCGATGTTCTCGGCCGTGTTCTTCTCGCGCGGCGTGGTCAACTTCTGGTACGGCGGCAAGAAGAAGCTGAAATCGCTGTCGATCGGCCAGGTGTGGCGTCCGCAAACGGCGGGAGCAGGCGCCGCCTACGCCGGCAATAGCCTCGGCAGCGACGACGACGCGACCGACACCGCGCAGGCCATCGCCGCCACGAAGGCCGCCGCCAAGGCCAATCCGAAGGCGGGCGCAAAGGCCGCGGCCGGCGCGCAAGGCCGCGCGAAGCCGACCGTGCGCCGACGCAATGCGCCAGGCACGCCGGCGTCGAGCGCCTCGACGCCGGAGAAACCGGGTTCATCCCGCTGAGTCCCGGAGAACAAGACCATGGAATTTTTCCGTTTCCGCAAAGACATTCCGTTCATGCAGCGCGCGTTGGTCTTCAACGCGATCTCGCTGATCACCTTCCTCGCCGCGGTGTTCTTCCTCGTGCATCGCGGGCTGCATCTGTCGGTGGAATTCACCGGCGGTACCGTGATCGAGGTGCAGTATCCGGGCGCGGTGCCGCTCGACCCGGTGCGTAACACGCTCGGCAAGCTCGGCTATGCCGACGCGCAGGTGCAGAACTTCGGCTCCTCGCGCGACGTGCTGATCCGCCTGCCGCTCAAAACGGGCTACACGTCCGCGCAGCAGAGCGAACAGGTGATGGGCGCGCTGAAGGCCGATACGCCGGAAGTGCAGTTGCAGCGCGTCGAATTCGTCGGTCCGCAGGTCGGCAAGGAACTCGCCACCGACGGCCTGCTCGCGCTCGCGTGCGTGGTGGTCGGCATCGTGATCTACCTGTCGTTCCGCTTCGAATGGAAGTACGCGGTGGCCGGCGTGATCGCCAACCTGCACGACGTCGTGATCATTCTCGGCTTCTTCGCGTTCTTCCAGTGGGAGTTCTCGCTGTCGGTGCTGGCCGCGGTGCTCGCGGTGCTCGGCTATTCGGTCAACGAATCGGTCGTTATTTTCGACCGGATTCGCGAGACCTTCCGCCGCGAACGCAAGATGAGCGTGATCGAAGTGATCAACCACGCGATCACGAGCACGATGTCGCGAACCATCATCACGCACGGCTGTACGCAGATGATGGTGCTGTCGATGTTCCTGTTCGGCGGCCCGACGCTGCACTACTTCGCGCTCGCGCTGACGGTCGGTATTCTGTTCGGTATCTACTCGTCGGTGTTCGTCGCCGCGGCGCTCGCGATGTGGTTCGGCGTCAAGCGCGAAGACTTGCTGAAGGAAAAGAAGGACCGCGTCGATCCGAACGATCCGAACGCGGGCGCGCAAGTCTGATGCGGATTCGCGCATAGCTCACGGATTGCGCGAGCCGAAAGAGTCAAAAGGCCGGTTCATTGCAAACCGGCCTTTTACGTTTACTCCGCCTTGCGGCCATGCCGCACACGCGTGAAACGATAGCGCTTAATCAGAGGCTGGGAAGACATACACCCAATGATGACTCGCGCAGAAAATAATCCCTCATACCCAAATCTCGATATCCTCTTTGGCGGATACCTGAATCAGGATTATCACTACCACGCAGACTCGATTGAGGAAATTGTTAGCATTTATAAAAATGGAATTACGCCTGAAATGCGCCAGTCTGCTATCGATGAAATTAACAGACTGGCGGCAAGCTGCGGCGAAAACCTGGACAGTGCCTTTTATGAAAAGTACGGACAGGATTTCAATCCGAAGCTATGGGGCCACACGACGGCATCGTTTCTCGACGAACTGAAGCGCCTTCTAAGCGAGTAGCGACCCGCCGGGCGGCTTCGTGCCGCCGGGCACATGACGGAAAAAGTGCACTGAACCCGCATCAGGCTGCAATCCAGCTACCGGAACCCCAACCTGCGCCGCGCCCCAATCAACGCCGCGATGCTCACCAGCGCGGCAAACATCACGTAATAGCTCGGCGCGGCTTTCGAACCGGTCGCGCCGATCAGCCACGCGATGATGAACGGCCCGAAGCCGCCGAAGACCGTCACCGCGATGTTATACGCGAGCGACATGCCGGTCGTGCGCGTCTGCACCGGAAAGATTTCCGACAGCAAACCCGGCGTCGCGCCGAAGTAGCCGCTCACGAGAATACCGAACACGATCTGCCACACGATCAGCGTGCCGAAGCTCGGATGCGCGATCAGATACAGAAACGCCGGATAGACCAGCACGAGCAGCAGGCCGGCCGCGCTCAGCATGATGCGCGTGCGTCCATGCAGGTCCGACAGATGCCCGGCCACGGGCGAGAGCACCATCTGGATCAGCCCCGTCACCGCAATCGCCGAAAACGCGACCGACGGCGCGAGCCCCAACTGCTTCACGCCATAGGTCGGCATGAACAGCACCAGGTACGAGGACACGGTCCCGAGCACGACCACGCCCATCGCGATCACGAGCCGCAGTTTCTGCGTCGCGAACGTATCGCGCAGCGGCGTCTGCGTCGTTTCGGCGGCGAGGAATTCGGGCGTCTCGTCGAGCTTCGTGCGGATATAGAGCGCGACCGGGCCGATCAGCAGACCGAAGACGAATGGCACGCGCCAGCCCCACGACGTCATCTGCTGCGGCGAGAGGCTGCCGGTCAGCAGCGCGCCGAAGCCGGCGGCGAGCAGCGTCGTGAGCCCCTGGCTCGCCATCTGCCAGCTTGCGTAGAAGCCGCGCCGGT
The DNA here is from genome assembly GCF_017105025.1 of Paraburkholderia sp. Ac-20336. Lineage (NCBI taxonomy): Bacteria > Pseudomonadati > Pseudomonadota > Betaproteobacteria > Burkholderiales > Burkholderiaceae > Paraburkholderia > Paraburkholderia sp. Ac-20336. Next base: position 8,795 of record NZ_JAAGPS010000162.1, read on the forward strand.
CCGGCACGTGCTCGGCGAGAAACGCGGTCGCGCTGCCGAACTCGCCGCCCGCCGAGAAGCCCTGCATCAAGCGCGCGACCACGAGGATCAGCGGCGCGGCGAGGCCGATGCTCTGATAGGTCGGCAGGACCGCGATGATGAGCGTGCCGGTCATCATCAGCGCGATGGACAGCGTGAGCGCCGCCTTGCGCCCCGCGCGGTCCGAGTACGCGCCGATCACGATCGCGCCGAGCGGCCGCATGAAGAACGACACGCCGAACGTGCCGAGCGTGAGCAGCAGCGAGACCGTCTCGTTGCCGGCCGGAAAAAACAGCTTCGAGATGATGACGGCGAAAAAGCCGTACACGACCAGATCGAACCATTCGAGCGCGTTGCCGATCGAGGCCGCCGCCACGGCGCGCCACGAGCTGTGCCGGCTTCCCGCGACGCTTGCTGCTGTCGTTGCATTCATCCCGATCTCCTGTGCCGCGCGCAATATTTATCGGCGAAGGCGCTGTGCCGCGCAGGCCGCACCGGCTACGCGCATCACCGGCATGGATTCATGCGTTCTATTTAACTGAAAAAATAAAACGAGGCGAGCGGCAAATAACGGAGGCCCGCCACATAAGGGCGCGGCATTCGGTAGCAGCGATAAAAAACCGCTTCGTCGTGCGAGCGATCGAAGCGGTTTTCGTGTTGCGGCGCAGCGCGAAGCGAGACAGTGCGCGGCTCGCTTCGCGGCGACGGTAGTCGCGAAAGCAGCGCGTTTACTGCTGCTTGATGCCTTCGGACTGGATATGCAAACGCGTCTCCATGCCGAAGCCGTACTTCGCGCCGAAGTCCATGCCGAAATCGGCGCGGTTGAATTCGGTACTCGCCTCGACGCCGCAGACTTCGCGCTTGAGCACCGGGTGCGGCATGCACTTGAACGAATCGATCTTCAGATTCACCGGCTTCGTGATGCCGCGAATCGTCAGGTTGCCGATCACCTCGACCGGCTTGTCGCCGTCGAATTTAATCTCGGTGCCCTTGTAGGTCACGCCCGGATATTGGGCGACGTCGAAGAACTCGGCCGCCTTCAGGTGCTCGTCGAGCTTGCCGTTGCCGGTCTGCACCGAAGCGGGATCGACGGTTACATCCACCGTGCCGGTTTTCGCCGCGCGATCGAGCGTCACCGTGCCGGTGGTCTTCGTGAACTTGCCGCGCCAGATCGACAGGCCGCCGAAGTGATCCGCCTCGAAGCTCGGATACGTGTGGGTCGGATCGAGCATATAGGTATCGGCGGCAAACGCGCCGAGCGAAAGGGAGGATGCCAGCGCACCGACAGCGATCGACATGGACGTTTTCAATTCATGCTCCTGGATGGCGGTGAAAATCGCGGTGAAGATTGCGGTAAGAAACCAGCAGGAAGCCGGTAAAAAGCCGGCCGCGCGGCGGGCGGGATGCACGTCACGCACGTCACGCATGCCGCGCGCTACTTGTGCGCGGCAACGAGATGAAACTTGATGAGCACCTCATCGGCGACGACAGAAGTGTCCTTCCACTCGCCGGTGCCGATGTCGAACTGCGAGCGCTTGATCGGCAACGCACCGTCGAAGGTCTGCAGCGCGCCCTGCTGCGCCACTGTGACCGGCACGACCACGGTCTGCGACTTGCCCTTGATGGACAGTTTGCCCGTCACGTTGAACTTGCCGCCGCCGGCCGGCGCGATCGCGCTTGACACGAACGTCGCGCCCGGATACGTCTTCGCGTCGAACCATTCCTTGCCGCGCACCTGCTCGTTGTAGCTCTCGTCGCCGAGGTCGTAGCTGGCGACGTCGATGTTGATCTGCGCGCTGCCGGCCGCGGGCCTGGCCGGATCGAAGCTGACCTCGGCGCTGAACTTGCCGAACTTGCCTTCGACCGGCACGTTCATCTGCTTCGAGGTGGCCGTCACCGAACTCTTCGCGACGTCGACCTGCGCGAGCGCCGCGCCCGCGGCGGTCAGCGAGGCCGCCGCGAACGCGGCGAGCATGTAGCGATAAAACGAGACCTTCATGGTTGTCCTTATTTGAGGAAAGGGAGCATGCGCGAAAGCAGCCCGTCGCGATCGAGCCATTGATGCTTGAGCGCGGCCGCGACGTGCAGCGCGACCAGCACGAGCAACGTGTAATTGAGCGCGATGTGCAGGTTCTTCAGCAGGTCCTTGAGATGCGGGTCCGGCGCGATCAGGCGCGGCAGCGGAATCAGCCCGAGATAGACGACCGGCACGTTGGCCGCCGAACTATACAGATAGCCGGACGCGGGAATCGCGATCATCAGCGCGTACAGCAGCAGGTGCACGAGATGCGCGCCGCCGCGCTGCCAGGCGGGCATGCGGCGCGGCAACGGCGGCGCGGCGTGCGTCGCGCGCCACAGGATGCGCACAATCGCGAGCGCGAACACGGTCACGCCGATCCATTTATGCCAGGAGAAATAACGCAGCTTGGCGGGCGTGAAGCCCGGGATGTCGGTCATCACCCAGCCGAGCGCGAAGCCGCAGACGATCAGGAGCGCGATCAGCCAGTGAAACGCGATGGCGGTCCGCGTGTACGACTCCCGGGTACCGAACGAAGGATTGAGTGGCATGACGGAGCAACGCAGTCGGAGGGAACGCAGTCGGATGGAAGTTAACGGCGCGGCTTGCCCGGCTATTCCCCGCCATTTCGCGTTGCCTGCGGTGGGAGCCCTGCTGCGACACACGCCAAGGCCGCCATGCTACCCCAGGCACGGCAAGCCGGCTGTCGCGGCGCGGGGCGGGGCGGACAGGTCCGAACTTTGCTACGGCGCATAGCGGCGATAGCGGGGCGCGTTTGGTACTATTGCTCCACCCCGCCGCCCGCTGCGCCCTGCACAACGGGCATGCACAGGGATAAGCCCGGCATAAACAGGCCATAACCAGGCAATAACCCAGGCAACAAGCAGGCACAAGCGGGCACAACGGACCTTGCACGCCGCCTTCCACGTCGTTAGCCCATCTACCGCATGGAACATGACAATCTGATCGCGTGCCATGAATGCGATACGCTGTTCCGCAAGCCACGGCTTGTCGGCCGCACTGCCGCGCGCTGTCCGCGTTGCGGCGCGACGCTCTATCGCGGCGTCTCGCGCAAGCTCGACGCGATCTGCGCGATGACGCTCGCCGCGCTGATCACGTTCCTGATCGCGCAGGGCTTTCCGATCGTCGAACTCGAAACCAACGGCATCACCTCGCAGACCACGCTGTTCGGTGCGCTCGTCGCGCTCTGGGGCGAGGACATGCAGATCGTCGCGGTCATGGTGTTCTGCTCGACGATCCTCTTTCCGCTCACCGAACTCGTCGCGCTGCTCTATGTGCTCGTGCCGCTGCGCGCGGGCTACGTGCCGAGCCACTTCAACCGCGTGCTGCGCGCGATCCAGTTCGTGCGGCCGTGGGGCATGATCGAAGTGTTCATGCTCGGCGTGCTGATTACGATCGTGAAGATGGTGAGCCTCGCGCGTGTGATCCCCGAAGCGGCGCTGTTCGCGTTCGGCGCGCTCACGCTGATGTTCGCCGTGGTCGTCACGTTCGACCCGGCCGTGCTGTGGGACCTCGCCGACGAACTCGGCCGGCGCGGCAAGCGGCCGCTGCCGCCCACTCGACGCGAAGGATGAACCCGCGATGAAATACGTCACCGCGAAACGCGCGGGTTTCATTTCCTGTCATGCGTGCGGACGCGTCGAGCCGCGCGTGCGCTCGCGCGCGCCGCAGCACTGCGGACGCTGCGGCGCGCACCTGCACTCGCGCCATCCCGACAGCCTGACGCGTACCTGGGCACTGCTGATCGCGGCCGCGCTGCTGTATATTCCCGCGAACCTGCTGCCCGTGATGCACACCGCGTCGCTGCTCGGCTCCGAGGACGACACCATCATGAGCGGTGTCGTCTATTTCTGGACCTCGGGCGACTGGCCGCTCGCGGTGATCGTGTTCATCGCGAGCATCATGGTGCCGATGCTCAAGCTCGGCGTGCTCGCGCTGCTGACCGCCACGGCGCAGCGCCGCTCGCGCTGGCGTCCGCAGCAGCGCACGACGCTCTACCGGATGGTCGAGCGCATCGGCCGCTGGTCGATGCTCGACGTGTTCGTCGTCACGCTCACGGTGGCACTCGTGCGCTTCAGGTCGCTGGCCGTGATCACGGCCGGACCGGGCGCGATCGCGTTCGGCTCGGTCGTGATCCTGACCATGATCGCCTCCATGCAATTCGATCCACGGCTCATCTGGGACCCCGTGGAAGGCAGCCCCTCCCAACCTCAGGACCCTCATCATGACTAGCCCGCAAGGACCGACGCCCGCTTCCGACGATGCGCCGCGCCACGATTCGAACGGACCGAAGCTGCCGCCTCATCTGCCCGACCCCGACATCGAGCCGCGCAGCCGCTGGCTGCCCTCGCTCGTCTGGGTGATTCCGCTGATCGCCGCGCTGATCGGCATCGCGCTCGTGGTCAAGTCGGTGACCGAGCGCGGGCCCGTCATCACGATCAGCTTCATCAGTGCCGAAGGGCTCGAGCCCGGCAAGACCAAGGTCAAGTACAAGGACGTCGACGTCGGCTCGGTCAAGACGATCAGGCTCGCGCAGGATCTGTCGCACGTGCTCGTGCAGGTGCAGCTCACCAAGGAAGGCGAACAGTTCGCGGTCAAGGACTCGCGCTTCTGGGTCGTGCGCCCGCGGGTCGGCGCGAGCGGCGTGTCGGGTCTGACCACCCTGCTTTCGGGCGCCTATATCGGCGCCGACGCGGGCCGCTCGACCGAAACGGAAAAGAGCTTCGTCGGCCTCGAAACGCCGCCGCCGATCACCGGCGACCAGAAGGGCCGCCAGTACACGCTGCATGGCGACTCGCTCGGCTCGATCGACATCGGCTCGCCGATCTTCTACCGGCGCGTGCAGGTCGGCCAGGTAGTCGGCTTCTCGCTCGACAAGGACGGCACCGGCGTGACGATGCAGGTGTTCGTGTCCGCGCCGTTCGACCAGTACGTCGGCACCAACACGCGCTGGTGGCATGCGAGCGGTGTCGATCTGCGGCTCGATTCGAGCGGCTTCAAGCTGAACACGCAGTCGCTCGCGACGGTGATCGTCGGCGGCCTGTCGTTCCAGTCGCCGCTCGGCCAGAACATGGGCCCGCAGGCGCCGAACAACCAGACGTTCCGCCTCGGCTCCGACGAAGCGGACGCGATGCGCGAACCGGACGGCATCCCGCTGCGCGTCGTGATGAACTTCAACCAGTCGCTGCGCGGGCTGTCGATCGGCGCGCCGGTCGACTTCCGCGGCATCGTGCTCGGCCAGGTGACCAACATCGGCATCGACTACGACCCGAAGACGCGCAGCTTCACGATGCCGGTCACGATGAACGTGTATCCGGACCGCCTCGGCAAGCGCTTCCGCGAAACCGCGCCGGCCCCGGGCACGCTCGCCGGTCAGAACCTGCTCGCGCAACTGGTCAAGCACGGGCTGCGCGGCCAGCTGCGCACCGGCAACCTGATTACGAGCCAGCTCTACGTGGCGCTCGATATTTTCCCGAAAGCGCCGCCTGCCAGCGTCGACGTGACGAACGATCCGATCGAGCTGCCGACCATTCCGAACACGCTCGACGAATTGCAGCTGCAGGTTGCCGACATCGCGAAGAAGCTCGACAAGGTGCCGTTCGACCAGATCGGCAACAACCTGAACAGCGCGCTGAAGAATGCCGACCAGCTGTTCTCGCGCCTCGACACGGAAGTCGTGCCGCAGGCGCGCGACACGCTCTCGGCCGCGAAGCAGACCTTCAGCTCGGCCGAGGCGACCTTGCAGCAGGACTCGCCGTTGCAGTCCGACGTTCATCAGGCGTTGCAGGAACTGACGCGCACGTTGCAGTCGCTCAATGCGCTGTCGGATTATCTGGAGCGCCATCCCGAATCGCTGTTGCGCGGTAAATCAGGAGATAAACCATGATGTTTGCCCGGTTCCACCGCCCACCTCGCCCACGTCGCCTGCCCCGCCCGCCGCGCGCGCTCATGCGTGGTGTCATGCAGGGCGGCGCGCTCGTCGCG
>NZ_JAAGPS010000163.1:0-234 GCF_017105025.1 Paraburkholderia sp. Ac-20336
TAAAAAAAAAAAAAAAATAAAAGACATAGTGTAACGTAACTTACTAAAAAATATATACGAGTTTACACTTAGACTCTATTTACATAGCTAGTTCATACCATTATATCACCATATATTGCCAATTGTTACTGCTCTATCACAACTCTCTTCTTTTGTGTTACTCTTTTATTATTATTCTACTGACTGTCTTTGCTACATCTTGTCAGTTCGCATTCGTCTCATCAGTCGTGTTCT
>NZ_JAAGPS010000164.1:0-14906 GCF_017105025.1 Paraburkholderia sp. Ac-20336
TCGGCGGACGGCGGCACGGGCGCCGCGCGAGGCGGTTCGGCAGGTGGCGGCGCTTCGGCCGGCATGCGCCGCGCCGCGTCCGCAAGCCCGTCGTCTGACGGATAAGCAAATGGATCGGGCGGCGCATCGGCCAGCGTCGGTTCCTGCAGCGTTGGTTCCTGATCTCGCGGCAGCGGCGCAGTGAAGCCGCCGGTGGGCAGTTCGGGTTCGCTGGCGCGACGGGTAGGAGAGGTCGGGGCGGTCGGGGCGGTGGACGGCGCGTTTTCGCCGTTGTCGAGCGGTAGCGGTGCGAGCTGCATGCTGTCCGCGTGATGACGCAGATGGCTATCGAGCGTGCTGCCGGACGCGGAGGCCCACGAGTCCCGCGCTTCGGCGCCGGGGTTTGTCTCAGGTGTGCCGGCCAGCGCCTCGATGGCCGACGCGGCGACCGGTCTGGCGGTGGAGAGGTCGCCGCCCCCGCTGACGTCGAACAGACTGCCCGAGGCGTCGAACACTTCCTGGCAATGTCCGCAGCGCACGAGGCCGCGGCGCTGCGCGAGCTGCGCCGGTTGCAGACGGAAGACGGTTTCGCAGAAGGGGCAACGCGTCGCCAGGAGCATATCGAGCCGTTGAGCCTGAGGCCGTTGGTTTGACAATACGCCTTATTCTAATGGCTTTCGCGGCGCGTTCCGGCGAGGCATACCCAGCCCTCGTGTTCGCGCCATACGCCGATATCGATCCAGCGCGCGTAGACCTGCGCGACTTCGTCCGCCTGGCGCGCGAGAATGCCCGACAGCGCGATGCACCCGCCCGGCTTCACCTTCGACGCGAGCATCGACGCCATCAATTTCAGCGGATTGGACAGGATATTGGCGACCACGACGTCGAACTCGCCGGCGGGACACGCGTCGGGCAAGCCGTAGGCGACCTCGGCGTGGTTGCGCTCGCTGTTGTGGCGCGCCGACTCGACCGCCTGCGGATCGATGTCGATGCCGGTCACCGGATTCGCGCCGCACTTCTTCGCGAGAATCGCCAAAATGCCGGAGCCGCAGCCGTAGTCGAGCACCGACTGGCCGGCCTTGACCGACTGCTCGATCCACTCCATGCACAGGCGCGTGGTCGGATGGCTGCCGGTGCCGAACGCGAGGCCCGGGTCCAGTTCGAGCACGAGCGCGTCGGGGTCCGGTGCGTCGTGCCAGGACGGCACGACCCAGATGCGCTCGCCGATCTGGATCGGATCGAACTGCGACTGCGTGAGCCGCACCCAATCCTGCTCCTCGACTTCGCGCACGCTGAACGACGGCGCCGCGTCGAGGCCGATTTCATTGGCCGCCGCGGTCAGCAGCACGGCCGGCTCGTGTTCCGGCGCGAGCAGCGCGATCACGCGCGAGCGCTGCCAGGCTGTGCGATCCGGCGTGAGACCGGGTTCGCCGAAGAGCGGCTGCTCGTCGGGCGTATCGGCGTCGGCGTCTTCGACCGAGACCGACAGCGCACCCAGGTCGAGCAGCGCGTCGGAGAGTTCCTCCGCGTGCTCGCGCGCCAGTTCGGCGACCAGTTCCCGATAGCTCATGACTTACGCTTCTTCCGGCGCGACCTGCTGACGCGCGGCCAACCGGTTTTCGAGGTAGTGAATGCTCGTGCCGCCTTCGACGAACTTCGCGTCGAGCATCAGTTCGCGGTGCAGCGGGATGTTGGTCTGAATGCCTTCGACCACCATTTCCGACAGCGCGATACGCATGCGCATGATCGCCTGCTCGCGCGTCGCGCCGTAGGCGATCAGCTTGCCGATCATCGAATCGTAGTTCGGCGGCACGAAATAACCGTTGTAGGCGTGCGAGTCGACGCGGATGCCGGGGCCGCCCGGCATGTGCCACGAGGTCAGGCGTCCCGGCGACGGCGTGAACTTGAACGGATCTTCGGCGTTGATGCGGCACTCGATCGCATGGCCGCGGAACTGGATGTCGCGCTGACGGAGCACGAGCTTCTCGCCGGCTGCGATGCGGATCTGCTCCTGCACGATGTCGACCCCGGTGATGAGCTCGGTGACCGGGTGCTCGACCTGCACGCGCGTGTTCATCTCGATGAAGTAGAACTCGCCGTTCTCGTACAGGAATTCGAAGGTGCCCGCGCCGAGGTAGCCCATCTTCTTGCAGGCGTCGGCGCAACGATCGCCGATCCGCTCGATCAGGCGGCGCGCGATGCCGGGCGCCGGCGCTTCCTCGATCACTTTCTGGTGGCGGCGCTGCATCGAGCAGTCGCGCTCGCCGAGCCACAGCGCGTTCCTGAACGAGTCCGACAGCACCTGGATTTCGATGTGCCGCGGGTTCTCGAGGAATTTCTCCATGTAGACCTGCGAGTTGCCGAACGCGCGGCCGGCTTCCTCGCGGGTCATGTTGACCGCGTTGACGAGCGCCGCTTCCGTGTGGACCACGCGCATGCCGCGCCCGCCGCCGCCGCCCGCCGCCTTGATGATGACCGGATAGCCGATCTGGCGGGCGATTTTCACGATCTCCTTCGGATCGTCCGGCAATGCGCCTTCCGAGCCCGGCACGCACGGCACGCCGGTCTTGATCATGGTCTGCTTGGCGGTGACCTTGTCGCCCATCATGCGGATCGTTTCCGGACGCGGGCCGATGAAGGTGAAGCCGGACTGCTCGACGCGCTCGGCGAAGTCGGCGTTCTCCGAGAGGAAGCCGTAGCCGGGGTGGATCGCTTCGGCGTCGGTGACTTCGGCCGCGCTGATGAGCGCGGGCATGTTCAGATAGCTCAGATTCGAAGGCGCCGGGCCGATGCAGACCGCCTCGTCGGCGAGCTTCACGTACTTGGCTTCCTTGTCGGCTTCCGAATAGACGACGACCGTCTTGACACCGAGCTCGCGGCAGGCGCGCTGGATACGGAGCGCGATCTCGCCGCGATTGGCAATGAGGATTTTTTCAAACATAGCGGGTTTTCGACTCATCAATGGGCGCCGGGTCGATCACGACGCCGGCTGCCGCAGAGGATCGGTCGCGCGCCTCGGAACGGGCGGCGCGCGGGCGGCGAATGGTGCGTGCCGCGTTAGCCGACCACGAACAGCGGTTGGCCGTATTCGACCGCCTGGCCGTTTTCGACGAGGATTTCCTTGACCACGCCGGACTTGTCCGATTCGATCTCGTTCAAGAGCTTCATCGCTTCGATGATGCAGATGGTCTGGCCTTCCTTGACCGTGTCGCCGACCTGCACGAACGGATCGGCGCCCGGCGACGGCGCGCGGTAGAACGTGCCGACCATCGGCGACGTCACGACGTGACCCTGCGGCGCGGCGGCTGCCGGTGCCGCCGCCGCGGCTGCCGTGGCGGCCGACGCTTCGCCCGCCGCGGCCGGTGCCGGCGGCGCGAATTGCGGAGCCGCGTACGAGGCGGACGGTTGCACGTAAACCGGCGGCGCATTCTTGACGATGCGGACCTTGCCTTCGCCCTCGGTTACTTCGAGTTCGGAGATGCCGGACTCCGAGACGAGGTCGATCAGAGTTTTGAGTTTACGTAGATCCATCAGGTTGCCCCTTTCAATGCGTAGTGTGCCGGCCCGTGCAAGCGCAGTAGCCGGCTCAAATTGGACGTGTTTGGATTCAGCCGCGCGGCGAGCCGGCCGCGAGCCGGTCGAGCGCGAATTCGAGTGCGTACAGATACCCCTTCCAGCCAAAGCCGTAAATCACGCTTTCAGCCAGGTCGGAGAAATACGAGTGATGCCTGAACGGTTCGCGGCGATGCACGTTCGACAGATGAATCTCGACGAACGGGATGCCGACCCCCGCCAGTGCGTCCCGAATCGCCACGCTCGTGTGCGTGTACGCGGCGGGATTGATCAGGATGAAATCGGTTTTTTCCGCACGGGCCGACTGGATGCGGTCGACCAGCGCGCCTTCGTGATTGCTCTGGAACGACGCCAGCTCGACGCCTGCGTCGGCCGCGCGGTCCGCCAGCGCCTGATCGATCTGCGGCAGGGTCACGTGACCGTAGACCTCGGATTCCCGGGTGCCGAGAAGGGTGAGGTTAGGTCCGTGCAGTACCAGCAGTCGCGTCATGGTCGCTTCTTTTTCCGTGGAATTGCGCGCACTTTAGCGCTGATTAGAGAAACTTGTCTAGTTTCGCGCGCGTACGGAGCGCTTGCCGGCGCGGCGCGTCACCGCGCGGCGGACTCATCTTCACTCAAATCCACGGGATTCTCGCGCATTTTTACTCGTTCCGCGCGAAATCGGGTACTAAAAGGCGGCAGCAAAAGAAACCGGGAATTTACAGCGTATCGAGCGTCTGACGGAGCGCCTTGGGGTCGATCTGTCCCAATTTTGTCGAGCGGATGTTGCCTTTTGCGTCGATCACGACGGTAAACGGCAAGCCGCCCGCGTTGTTGCCGAAGGCGCGCGCGAGGTCGGCGCCGCCGAAACCGGTCACGTAGATCGGATAGGCCACCTTGACCTTCTGCAGGAACGCCTCGATGTTCTTTTCCGAGTCGACGCCGAGGCCGACGAACTGGATGCCTTTCTTCTGGTACTCGCGCTGAATCTGCGACAGCTCGGGCATTTCCTCGACGCACGGCCCGCACCACGAGGCCCAGAAGTTGACGACGACCGGGTGCCCCTTGAGCAGGCTCAGCGACTGCGGCTTGCCGTCGACGCTCGTGACCGGCGCGGCCCACAGCTGCTCGACCGCGCTCCGAGTCGTGTCGGACTGCGCGCCGCCCTGCGCCGCGTACGCAACCTCGGCATCGCGATTGAACCAGTGATTGGCCAGCACTCCGCCGCCCGCGGCGACCAGCGCGACCACCGCGCTTGCCAGAATCCGTCTCGTGTTCATTGTCGCTCTGCTTTGTTTCAGTTCAGTTGGTGAAGGAGGTGATTGCGCCGTCGTCGAGCAGCGCCTGCACCGCCTGCAGATTGGCCCGTGCCGTGCGGCCGCGCGCATCGGCGCGCACCGCGCCGCGCAGATCGTCGGTTTCGTACAGCGCGACGTGGATGCCGACCGGCTCCGCGTCGCGCTCGTCCGGGGGGCGCCAGAGGAAGCTCAGCGTTTCGACGTAGCCGCGGCCCGCGAAATGCCGCGTTTCCGACACGTCGTACTGGACGTTCGCGTTCAGCAGATGAATCGCGACTTCCTTCGGGTTGTCGCAGAACACTTGCAGATGCACGTCCGAATGTTCGCCGGCCGTGCCGCCGAGCACCGCGCCGGTCAGATACGGATTGAACGGCGCGAGCCGCTCCATCCAGTCGACCGCGATCACGCGCAGCCGTCGCAGCAGCGCCGGCTGGCTGTCGCCCTGAAACAGCGATTGATACTCGCGGATTTCCGCTTCGATCTGATCGTTGTCCGGCAGCCATTCGCCGGCAACACGACTCTCGCCGACGACCTGCCGGGCCGCTTTGCGCTTCGCGGTGGCGTAGTCCAGACCGTCTTCGGCAATCATGCGGGCAGCCGCGATGGCGATTTCCTCGCGCACGCGCTGCGGATCGAAATGTGATTTGCGGACCATCCGTCCATGATACTAGATCGAGGTTGGCGACGCGGTTCGGCGGGGTGCGGCGAACCGGCTGCGCGAGCCGCGTCGGTTACAATAGGCGTCCTTTGCAGACGGTCGTTCCGGCCGTCCTGCGGCACTCCCATCCCTCGCAAAAAAACGCCCGCGCGGCACGACAGGCTTATGCACATCCACATCCTCGGCATCTGCGGCACCTTCATGGGCGGTCTCGCGGTGCTCGCGCGCAACGCGGGCCACACGGTGACCGGCTGCGATGCCGGCGTCTATCCGCCGATGAGCACGCAGCTCGAGGCGCAAGGCATCGGTCTGATCGAGGGTTACGACGCGGACCAGCTGAACGGCCTGAACGCGGACCTGTTCGTGATCGGCAACGTGGTCTCGCGCGGCAATCCGCTGATGGAAGCGATTCTCGACCGTGGCCTGCCGTACGTGTCCGGTCCGCAATGGCTCGGCGAGCACGTGCTGAACGGCAAGTGGGTGCTGGCGGTGGCCGGCACCCACGGCAAGACCACCACGAGTTCGATGCTGACCTGGCTGCTCGAAGACGCGGGCCTGAACCCCGGTTTCCTGATCGGCGGCGTGCCGCTCAATTTCGGCGTGTCGGCGCGGCTCACCGATTCGAGCTTCTTCGTGATAGAAGCCGACGAATACGACACCGCGTTCTTCGACAAACGCTCGAAGTTCGTCCATTACCGCCCCAAAACGGCGGTGCTGAACAATCTCGAATTCGATCACGCCGACATCTTCCCCGATCTCGCCGCGATCGAAACGCAGTTCCATCATCTGATCCGCACGGTGCCGGGCCTCGGGCGCGTCGTCACGAACGGCCGCGAGGACGCGCTCGAACGCGTGCTCACGCGCGGCTGCTGGAGCGAGGTCGAGCGCTTCGGCGTGCAGGGCGGCTGGGACATGCAGCCGGCCGAACAGGGCGTGCCCGTCGACGAGCGCTTCGCCGTCTATCACAACGGCGAGCGCGTCGGCGTGGTCGACTGGCAGGTGCAGGGCGAGCACAACCGCATGAACGCGCTGGCCGCGATCGCCGCCGCGCGCCACGTCGGTGTGCCGCCCGCGCAGGCCGCGAAGTCGCTGTCGGGCTTTCGCAACGTGAAGCGCCGCATGGAAGTGCGCGGCAGCGTCGACGGCGTGACCGTGTACGACGACTTCGCGCACCACCCGACCGCGATCGAGACGACGGTGGCCGGCTTGCGCGCGCGCGTCGGCCGCGACAACACGCGGATTCTCGCGGTGCTCGAACCGCGCTCGAACACGATGAAGCTCGGCGTCATGAAAGCGCAACTGCCGGCGAGTCTCGCCGACGCCGACCTCGTGTTCGGCTACGGCGCGCCGGCCGGCCGCGACGCGCTCGGCTGGAATCTAGGCGAAGCGCTCGCGCCGCTTGGCGGCAAGGCGCAGGCATTCGCCGATCTCGACGCGCTCGTCAAAGCGGTGGTTTACGCCGCGCGCCCCGGCGATCAGGTGCTCGTGATGAGCAACGGCGGCTTCGGCGGCGTGCATCAGAAGCTGCTCGACGGCCTTGCCGCGCGAGGCGCGGCGTGATTCTCTATCTGCACGGTTTCCGTTCGTCGCCGAATTCGTTCAAGGCGCGCGTCATGGCGGCGCGGCTTGCCGAGCTGGGCCGCAACGACGAATGGTGCTGTCCGATGCTGCCGGTGTCGCCGCTGGAAACGGTCGCGCTTGCCGAGTCGCTGGTGGCCGAGGCCCGCGCGAAGGGCACGATGGCATCCGCCGCGAAGCCGGTGACGGTGATCGGCAGCTCGCTCGGCGGCTATTTCGCCACGCACCTCGCCGAAAAGCACGGCTGGCCGGCCGTGCTGCTGAACCCGGCGGTCGTGCCGCAGCGCGATCTGAGCGCCTATCTCGGCGAGCAGCCGTTGTGGCACGGCGGCGGCAGCATCGTCGTCGAGCCGCATCATCTGGATGAGTTGCGTGCGCTCGGCATCACGTCGATCACGCGGCCCGAACGCTATTATTTGATGGCCGCCACCGGCGACGAGGTGCTCGACTACCGCGAAATGCTCGCGCACTATCCGGGCGCGCGCACAAAGCTGATCGAAGGCAGTGACCACGCGATCAGCGAGTTCGCGCAATACGTCGACGACGTGCTGGCGTTTTGCGACGCCCGCCACGTCGAGCCGCCGGCGCCGCGTGAGGCGGCCTGAATTGACCCCGCGGGCGCGCGTATCGCGCCGCGGACCACTACCACGAACACGTTGCCGTGCCGCGCACGCAGTGACCGATCGCAGAACGGGATCGGGCGCGCCGGCAGATGCAAGTCAGAACGAGAGTATTGAGTGAACGTTTTCTTCGAGGAATCGGGCAGTTTCAAGGCCGGCAGCGTGCTGTCGCGCCAGGGCGATGCGTTTCAGGTCGAGTTGCCGGGCGGGCGGCGCGCGAAGGTGCGCGCGAAGGACGTGCTGATCGAATTCGAGAAGCCGGCCGCGGCCGAATTGATGCAGCAGGCCGACGCGCTCGCGCAGGAGATCGATCTCGATTTCCTGTGGGAATGCGCGCCTGAGGACGAATTCCCGTTCGCGACGCTCGGCGCCGAGTATTTCGGCGAGAGCTTCGGCGCGGCCGAACGCGCGGCGCTCGTGCTGCGCATGCATGGCTCGCCGGTGTATTTCCGCCGCAAGGGCCGCGGCATGTATCAGCGCGCGCCGCAGGAGCAGTTGAAGATGGCGCTCGCGGGTCTCGAACGCAAGCGCCAGCAGGCGCTCGTGCAGGCACAGTACGAAGACGAGCTGAAGGAAGGCCGTCTGCCGGAAGCGTTTACCGGCAACAAGGCGCTTGCGCTGCTCACGAAGCCCGACAAGAACACGATCGAATACAAGGCGCTCGAAGGCGCCGCGGCCGCGCGCGGCATTTCGCAGGCGCGCCTGTTGCTCGAATGCGGCGCGATCGCTTCGCCGCGTGCGCTGCACGAAGCGAAATTCCTCTCCGAGTTTTTCCCGCACGGCACCGGTTTCCCGGCGGTCGCCGCCGCGAACGTGCCCGACGATCTGCCGCAGGCCGACGTCGAAGCGTTCTCGATCGACGACATCACGACCACCGAAATCGACGACGCGTTCTCGGTCGAGCATCTGGCCGACGGCCGCGTGCGCATCGGCGTGCACATCGCCGCGCCGGCGCTCGGCATCCAGCGCGGCGACGAGGTCGACGCGATCGCGCGCGCGCGGCTCTCCACCGTCTATATGCCCGGCGACAAGATCACGATGCTGCCCGACAGCGTGGTCGAAACTTTTACGCTCGGCGAGGGCGACTATCGGCCGGCGCTGTCGCTGTATGTGATCGTCAATCGCGAGACGCAGGAGATCGTCGCGAGCGAAACGCGCGCCGAGCGCGTGTTCGTGAAGAACAACCTGCGCCACAACACGCTCGACGAAGTCGTCACCGAAGAGGCACTGGCCGAAGGCGCGGGCGAGTATCCGCATAAGGACGACATCGCGGTGCTGTGGCCGTTCGCCCAGGCGCTGTTCGAAAAGCGCCAGGCCGCGCGCGCCGGCTATGGCTTGCGCCGCGAAGTGCAGCGCAATACCGATTTCAATTTCTACGTCGACGGCGAGCATGTCACGATCACGCCGCGCCGGCGCGGCTCGCCGCTCGACACGATCGTCGCCGAACTGGCGATTCTCGCGAACTCGTCGTGGGGCGCGTTCCTGCACGATCACGGCGTGCCGGGCATCTATCGCACGCAGCGCGCGTTCGGTGCGCCGAGCGGCCCGAAGCGCACGCGCATGCAGACCAACGCCGCGCCGCACGAAGGGCTCGGCGTCACGCAGTACGCGTGGAGCACCTCGCCGCTGCGCCGCTACGTCGACCTCGTGAACCAGTGGCAACTGATCGCCTGCGTACAGCACGGCGTGACCGCGAAGCTGGCCGCGCCATTCAAGCCGAAGGACGCCGATCTGTTCGCGGTCGTGCAGGGCTTCGACGACACTTACACCGCGTACGCCGATTACCAGCGCCGCATGGAGTACTTCTGGTGTCTGCGCTGGCTCAAGCAGGAGAATCGCAAACAGGTGGTGGCGTCGGTCGTGAAGGGCGATCTCGTGCGTCTCGAAGAAATTCCGCTGCTGCTGCATGTGCCGGGCCTCGGCGTGCATGCGCGCGGCACGCGTTTGCAGATGGAAGTCATGTCGATCGACGAGTTGACGATCGAAGCGTCGGTGCGTCTATTGCACGTGCTCGATGCGCCGACCGTGACGAGCGGCGCGGAAGCCGACGAAGCGGACGAGGGCGAGGAAGAACTGCTCGACGCCGCCGACGATAGCGCCGCAAGCGAAGCCGAAGCCGAAGCCGAAGCCGAAGCCGAAGCCGAAGCCGAAGCCGAAGCGGGGCTCCCGGACGACAACCCCAACGGCGAGTCCGCGTCGGCCGAGGCAAACGGCGACGAGAACAACAATGGCAGCAACAATGGAAGCGACGGCGCAGCCAACCCCACGGACGCCGAACAACACCTCACGGAGCCGGGACGATGAGCGGCAATCAGACGCGCGACCGCTACGCGGTCATCGGCAACCCTATCGGCCATAGCAAGTCGCCGTTCATCCACGGACGCTTCGCGGCGCAAACCGGCGAGCCGATCGACTACGGTCCTCTGCTCGCCCCGGTCGATGCGTTCGTGCCGCACGTGCGCACGTTCATCGAGGCGGGCGGGCGCGGTCTGAACGTGACCGTGCCGTTCAAGCTCGACGCGCATGCGTTCGCGACCACGCTATCGCCGCGCGCGGCGGCGTCCGGCGCCGTGAACACACTGCGCGTCGACGCGGATGGCATCTACGGCGACAACACCGACGGCTTCGGCCTCGTGCGCGACATCGAGGTCAATCTCGGCGTGCCGCTGAAGGGCGCGCGCATCCTGCTGCTCGGCGCGGGCGGCGCGGCGCGCGGCGTCGTGCTGCCGATGCTCGACCGCGCGCCGCACACGCTGACGATCGTCAATCGCACGGCGGAAAAGGCCGAGGCGCTGGTCGAGCAGTTCGCGCAGGCCGCGCGCGACGCGCACTGCAATCTGGCGGGCGGCAGCGCGCGCGCGATCGAAGCGGGCCAGTACGACGTGATCGTCAACGCGACGGCGGGCAGCCTCGACGCGTCGCTGCCCGAGTGCGACGAGCGCGCGTTCGGCAACGGCACGCTCGCCTACGACATGATGTACGGCGCGCATCCGACGGTCTTCATGGAGCACGCGGCGAAGCTCGGCGCGCGCGGCGCGGACGGTCTCGGCATGCTGGTCGAGCAGGCCGCCGAATCGTTTTACGTGTGGCGCGGCGTGCGTCCGGACGGCGCGCCGGTGCTCGCCGAATTGCGCGCGCTGCTGACGGCGTCGTCTCCCGCCTGAGCGCGATGACGGCGACGCGGCGCGTGAGCGGTTCGCGGGGCCAGTCCGGCCTGCTGCGCTGGCTCGCCTGGCTGATCGCAGTGTTTGCGATCGCCTGGCTCGCGACGCAGGCGTTCTACTTTGCGCAGATCGCGGTCTGGAACGTCGTCGATCCGCGTTCGACGGCCTTCATGCGCTCGGACGCGTGGCGTCTGTCGCAGGATCGGCCGGACCTCTCGGTGCAGCGCAGCTGGGTGCCGTACGAGCAGATTTCGCGCAATCTGAAGCGCGCGATCATCGCCTCCGAAGACGCGAACTTCGTCAACAACAACGGCTACGAAACCGACGCGATTCTGCAGGCGTGGGAGCGCAACAAGGCGAAGGGCCGCATCGTGCGCGGCGGCTCGACGATCACGCAGCAGCTCGCGCGCAACCTGTTTCTGTCGCGCGAGAAGAGTTACATCCGCAAGGGGCAGGAGCTCATCATCACGTGGATGCTCGAAACGCTGATGGACAAGCAGCGCATCTTCGAGATCTATCTGAATTCGGTCGAATGGGGCAACGGCGTGTATGGTGCCGAGGCCGCCGCGCAGTACTACTACAAGACCTCGGCGAGCAAGCTCACGGCCGCGCAGTCGGCGCGGCTCGCCGTGATGCTGCCGAATCCCCGATATTTCGACGAGCACCGCAATTCCGCCTATCTCGCGCAGCGCTCGCGCGTGATCGCGCGACGCATGGGCTCCGCCGAATTGCCCGAGTGAATCGCCGCGCGCCACTCGTGCGCGAGCGCCCCAAACCCTGTTTTCCCGCAGTCTGAAGCCCGCCGCGCGCGGGCTTTTTTGCGCCTGAAACCCACGCGTGCCAGGCATCGCTAAACACTTGATTGGCAACTAAAATCTCATTATTTGGACTCAACATTCACATATTGGTGATTCCAGAAAGTCGCCCTACAATCCAGCTCAACATGCACCGCGATCCGGAACGCTCAGCGCTCCGGCCACGCCGGTAGCAACAGCAAAAAACTGGAGACGAGGCTCACCATGCAAAGACCGCATCCTTGCGGCGTCGCAGGCATCCCTGCCGCGCACATCCCCGTCCTGTTCTCCAGTCCCGCGCGCTAAGCGCAACACCATCGAAAGCGAATCGCCATGAACAAAGCGATGCCTACCCACGCCGTCAACGTGTCCGAGGACGATCCCGCCGCGAGCGCCACGCCGCGCAAGGCCGACGCGGTCGGCGTTGCCGCCACCGCCAGCGTTGCCGCGAAAGCGTCGCGTCCCGTCGCGCGGCCGGGCACCGTCGACGGACTCGGGCTGCCCGTCACGCTGCTGGAGATCACGCCGCAGCAGGCCGGCACGCAGACGCTCCTGCGCGGGCTCGCGATTCTCGAAGCGGCCGCCGCCGGCGTGCGCGATCTGCGCAGCTTCGGCGCCGCGCTCGGCACGACGCGCAGCACCACGCACCGGCTCGTCAGCAGTCTCGTGCAGGCGCGCTATCTGCGGCAGGTGCAGGGCGGCTATCTGCTCGGGCCGAAGCTGATCGAGCTCGGCACGATCGCGCTCGAACAGATGCCGCTGACCGCCGTCGCGCGTCCGCATCTGGAATCGCTCGCCGAGCAGACGCTCGACACGATCCACCTCGGCGTGCGCGACGGCGACGACGTGCTGTACATCGACAAGATTCCCGGCACGCGCGGCCTCGAAATGCGCTCGCGCGTCGGCCATCGCATGCCGCTCGCGTCGACCGGCATCGGCAAGGCGATGATGCTCGACCTTGGCCCCGACGCGTGGCAGTCGCTGTTCGACGCGTCGCGCCGCGCGCTCGCGGGCGTCAGCTTCAAGCCCGACAACCGCCCCGACGCGCCGACCTTCCTGCAACGCATGACCCACTACGCGGCCGGCGGCTACACCTTCGATCTCGAAGAAAACGAAGCGGCGATCCGCTGCGTCGCGGCGCCGGTGCGCGACGCGTCGGGGGCGATCGTCGCGGCGCTGTCGGTGGCGAGCACGATTCCGTACATGCCGCTCGAACGCATGGACGAACTGATTCCGGTCGTGCAGCGCGAGGCGCGCGCGATCTCGGAAGAACTCGGTTGGCGCGCTCCGCAACCGGCAACCCGCAGGATCAAGCGATGACACGAGCGGGCACCGCCACCGTGGCGAACCACGAACGCGCCGTCGATAGCGGCATCGATAGCGGCGCCGACGCCATCGACTTCGCGCGCGCCGCGCTGATCGCGCTCGACTGGGGCACGACGTCGCTGCGTGCCTATCTGTACGACGCGCAGGGCCGCGTGCTGGCGACGCGCGCATCGACGGCCGGCATCATGAATCTGCCGCGCAGCGCGGCCGAAGGCGGCTTCGACGCTGCCTTCGACGATGCCTGCGGCGCCTGGCTCGCGCGTGCGAGCGGCGTGCCGGTGATCGCGGCGGGCATGGTCGGCAGCGCGCAAGGCTGGCTCGAAGCGCCGTACGTCGATACGCCCGCCAACGCCGACGCGCTCGTGGCCGGCATCGTCCGCGTGAAGGCGGACAATGGCGCGACGCTGCATATCGTGCCGGGCGTGTTGCAGCGCGGCGATCTGCCCAACGTGATGCGCGGCGAGGAGACGCAGATTGTCGGCGCGCTCAGCGAAGACGCGGGCGCCGCGAACGACGCGGCCGGCGATGTGGCTAACACCGTGGCCAACACCGCGGCCAACCCCGCTCGCTCGCTGATCGGCCTTCCCGGCACGCACGCGAAATGGGCGGTCGTGCAGGCGGGACGCATCGAGCACTTCCATACGTTCATGACGGGCGAGGTATTCGCCGCGCTGCGCGAGCACACGATCCTCGGCCGCACGATGGTGACGCCCGACCGTCCGGATACCGAAGCATTCCTGCGCGGCGTGAGCATCGCGCGCGAAAACGGCCAAGCCGGCCTGCTCGCGACCGTGTTCAGTACGCGCACGCTCGGCCTCACCGCTCAGTTGCCGAGCGAAGCGCAGCCCGACTATCTCTCGGGCCTGCTGATCGGGCACGAGCTGGCCGGCCTCGACGCGGTGCTCGCGCAGCAGCAGGATTCGCTCGCGCGCCAGAGTCTGCGGCTGATCGGCAACGAGGCGCTGTGCGAGCGCTATCGCCTCGCGCTCGCGCAATTCGGCTGTCAGCGGGCGCAACTGGTCAAACATGCAACCGAGCGCGGCCTGTGGCGCGTCGCGAGCGAGGCGGGGCTCGTCGATCCGTCCGCCCGCGCTTCAAGTGTATCGAGCGCAGGCTAACGGGACGACCGACCGGCGACGCGACCGCACATTCAACAAGGAACCGACATGCAACCCCACATCAACCTGCCCGCGCCGTACATGCCGCACGCGGGACTGATCGCCGCGTTCGAAGCCTGTCCGCTGATCGCGATCCTGCGCGGCGTGACGCCCGCCGATGCGGCCGATCACGGCCAGGCGCTCTACGAAGCCGGTTTTCGCATCGTCGAAGTGCCGCTCAATTCGCCGCAGCCGTTCGACAGCATCGCCGCGATCCGCAAGGCGCTGCCGGCCGATGCGATCGTCGGCGCGGGCACGGTGCTGCATCCGGTATTCGTCGACGAAGTCAAAAAGGCCGGCGGCGAACTCATCGTGATGCCGCATAGCGACCCCGAGGTCATCCTCGCCGCGAAGGCGCGGGGCCTCGCGTGCGCGCCCGGCGTCGCGACGCCGACCGAGGCGTTCATCGCGCTGAAAAACGGCGCGGACGTGCTGAAGATGTTCCCCGCCGAGACCTCGCACGCCATGTCGTGTCGGCCGTGCGCGGCGCGCCCGGCGGCGCGACGGCGACCGAGGAGTTCAACGCGTGGAAAAGGGGGGGGAGGTGCTGAGGATGTGCCCCGCGGAGCAGCTCGGCAGCCCTGTCGTGAAGGCCTGGCGCGCGGTGGTCGCGGCGCAGGTGCCGCTCGTGCCGGTCGGCGGCATCACGCCGGAAAACATGGAGCCGTTCCTGAGCGCGGGCGCGAACGGCTTCGGGCTCGGCTCGGCACTCTACAAGCCGGGCCAGAGCGCGGCCGTGACCGCCGCGCATGCGAAGGCGTACCTCAACGGCTTGCGGAG
>NZ_JAAGPS010000165.1:0-14731 GCF_017105025.1 Paraburkholderia sp. Ac-20336
CCGGGCGGGCGGCCCGTCCGGCGGCGCTTCGGCCGCGCGGGCAGCGGTGTGCGAAGAGACGGTCATTTACAATGCGGGGATGAATCCGAAAGCTCACCAACTCGATAGTTTACCTGCTCCCGGCCCGAGCGCGCTCGCGCAGTCCGAAGCGCTCATCGCGCAGATTCGCGCGGAGCTCGACGCGGCCGGCGGCTGGCTGCCGTTCGACCGCTATATGGAGCGCGCGCTGTACGCGCCGGGGCTCGGCTATTACAGCGGTGGCGCGCGCAAATTCGGGCTGCGCGGCGACGACGGCAGCGACTTCGTGACCGCGCCGGAACTCTCGCCGCTGTTCGCCGCGACGCTCGCGCGTCCGGTAGCCGAGGCGTTGCGGGCGAGCGGCACGCGCGAGGTAATGGAGTTCGGCGCCGGCACCGGCAAGCTCGCGGCCGGATTGCTCAATGCGCTCGACGCGCTGGGTGCGGCGGGCGCCGAATTCGACCGCTACTCGATCGTCGATCTGTCGGGCGAGTTGCGCGAGCGTCAGCGCGAAACGATCGCGGCGGCCGCGCCCGCGCTGCTCGCGAAAGTGCGCTGGCTCGATGCGCTGCCCGAGCGCTTCGAGGGCGTCGTGATCGGCAACGAGGTGCTCGACGCGATGCCGGTGCGGCTCTTCGCGCATCGCGGCGGCGTATGGCACGAGCGCGGCGTGGTGTGGCGCGACGGCGCGTTCGCGTTCGACGACCGGCCGGTCGCGGCCGCCGAGGACCTTGCGCGGCTGGCGGAAATCGATGCCACCCGCGACACCCTCGGCGAAGACTATCTGACCGAAGCGCATGAAGCCGCCAGCGCATTCACGCGCACGATCTGCGCGATGCTCGCGCGCGGCGCGATCCTGCTGATCGACTACGGCTTTCCGCGTCACGAGTACTACCATGGCCAGCGCGCGCAGGGCACGCTGATGTGCCACTACCGGCACCGCGCGCACGGCGATCCGCTCCTGTACCCGGGTTTGCAGGACATCACCGCGCACGTCGAATTCACCGGCATCGCCGAGGCGGGTGTCGAGACGGGCGCGGACCTGCTCGGCTTCACGTCGCAGGCGCGCTTCCTGATGAACGCGGGTATCACCGAGGCGCTCGGCGAAATCGACCCTGCCGATACCGCGCGCTTTCTGCCTGCCGCGAATGCGGTACAGAAGCTATTGTCCGAGGCGGAGATGGGCGAGCTGTTCAAGGTGATCGCCTTTTCGCGCGGACTCGATGATACGCTGCGCGCATTTTCGAGCGGCGATCGCTCGCATACGCTGTGATTTCCGCCCGGCCCAAGCTCGAGGACTCGCGATGATCCGCTGGCTTCTAACCACCTTCATTGCCGTCGCAGTGCTGTCGTCCTGCTGGCCGTGGCTCAGGAAGCTCGGCATCGGCCGGATGCCCGGCGACGTGACCTTGCGGCTGTTCGGCCGGGAGTATCCGTTTCCGTTCATGTCGACGCTGGTACTGTCGATGCTGTTGTCGCTGCTGGCGCGGGCGTTGTAGGCGTTGGCGGTTTCGCGGCGCTCGCCACCGCCCTGATGGCGATGACCGGGACTGACGGCGGCGACAGCGGCCCAAACCGCCTGTACAGCCGCGTCGCCCACGAGAGCCTGTAGCCGATCGCCGCATCCATTGCACGGCGGCGCACAAGCCGCACAGCCTGCGGATTTGACAGCGGGCACTCACCTCAGCGACGGCGGCCAATCCACCCGCACCGCTACGGCCCGCCAACACCCCCTAAGCAATCGCCGTTTCCACCGCCCGAATGCGCTCCTGATGCACGGCGTCCTTGATGCCGGCCGGCGCATCGGCGAAACGCTTCGCGACCGCTCCCGCATCGACGCCGCGCGCGGCGACCAACGCCACCCTGAGCCGCTCCGCCTGCGGATAATCGCGCGTCTCGAAGCCAAGCCGCCCGCGCGCGTCGGACTCGCACGCCTGCAACGCCTCGGCGAAGCGCGCCGGCTTTCGGATCGCGTCGCTGCGCTCGAAAAGCCGCACGAGCGCGGCCGCGCCCATTTCCATCACGCGATGAATATTGCCGTGCTCGCGCGCCACCAGCAGCGCGAGGTCGCGGCACTCGTTCGGCACGCGCAGCCGCTCGCACAGCGGCTTGAGCAGATCGACGCTGCGGCCCTCATGACCGATGTGGCGCGGCAGCACGTCCTCGGGCGTGGTCGCCTTGCCGAGATCGTGCGTGAGCGCCGCAAAGCGCACCGGCAGCGCATAGCCCTGCTGTGCGGCATGGTCGAGCACCATCATCACGTGGACGCCCGTATCGACCTCGGGGTGATAGTCGGCGCGTTGCGGCACGCCGAACAGCGCGTCGATCTCGGGCAGAATCCGCGCGAGCGCGCCGCACTCGCGCAGCACCGCAAACATCCGCGACGGCTTCTTCTCCATCAGCCCGCGCGACACTTCCTGCCACACGCGCTCGGCCACCAGCGCGTCGGCCTCGCCTTCCGCGACCATCGCGCGCATCAGCGCCCTCGTTTCGGGCGCGACGGTGAAATCGACGAAACGCGCCGCGAACCGCGCGATGCGCAGAATCCGCACCGGGTCTTCGAGGAACGCGGCGCTGACGTGGCGAAAAAGCCGCGCCTGAAGATCGGCCTGGCCATTGAACGGATCGACGACCGGCCCGCTCAGCTCGCCGTCCGGACGCACCTCGCGCGCCATCGCGTTGATCGTCAGATCGCGCCGCGCGAGGTCCTCTTCGAGCGTGACGTCGGGTGCGTAGAAAAACTGGAAGCCGTGATAGCCGGCCGCCGTCTTGCGCTCGGTGCGCGCGAGCGCGTACTCCTCGTGCGTCTGCGGATGCAGGAATACCGGGAAGTCCTTGCCGACCGGACGATAACCCTGCGCCACCATCTGCTCGGGCGTCGCGCCCACCACCACGTAATCGCGATCCTGCACCGGCACGCCGAGCAGTTCGTCGCGGATCGCACCGCCTACTGCATAGATATTCATGGGCATTCGTCTTGATAGGGAATCGCGTGCGTTTCGCCGTGCGCGGCCTCGATCCACGCAGCGACCGCGGGCAGCGCGGTGACTCGCTCGACATAGGCCGCGGCCGACAACGCCGGCTGCCATGTGTTGAAGCGCATCGCGACCGGCGCGTACATCGCATCGGCAATGCCGAACTCGCCGAACAGGAACGGGCCGCCATAGCGTTGCAGGCAATCGCCCCAGAGCGCCTCGATGCGCGCGATATCGGCGAGCACGCCGGGCTTCGCGTTCTTGCCCGGGAACGACGCGCGAATGTTCATCCACATGTTCGAGCGCAGTTCGCCGAAGCCCGAATGCATCTCGGCGCTGACGCTGCGCGCGTGTGCGCGCGCCGCCGCGTCGCGCGGCCACAGCGCATGCTGCGGGAAACGCTCGGCGAGCGTTTCGGCGATCGCGAGCGAATCCCACACGGCCTGCCCCGCGTCGTCGATCAGGCAGGGCACCTTGCCGGGTCCGCGCGGCGCCTGAGCGAGCACCTTCGCGTTCGTGTCCGGCTCGTTCAGCAGGATCAACGCCTCATCGAACGGAATGCCGAAATGCTTCAGCAGCAGCCATGGACGCATCGACCATGACGAGTAGTTTTTGTCGCCAATGAGAAGTTTCATGCCTGGCAGGAAAGAAGAGTGAGAAAGGAAATGGGCAAGGCTTCAGCGTCCGGCGTTCGCGCGGAAGTCATCGAGACGCGAACGCGTGGCCGAGCCGCTCAGATACGTCGGCACGATCGCCTCGATGCTGGTCGGTTCGAGCCCGAGTTCGGGCGCGAGCGGTCCGCTCAGCACGTTGTCGACCTTCATCGAATCGAGATTGTCGCGCGAAATCGCCGGTTCGCCGGGCGCCATTTCGAAGCTCAGCGCCTGCAAACGCGCAAGCGTTTCGGGCAGCCGGATGATGCGCGCATGCTTGCCGATCACGTCGCCGCAATACGCGACGAGGTCTTCGAGCGTATAGACGGTCGGGCCGCCGAGTTCGTAGGTGCGGCCGCCGGCGGCGTCGAGATCGAGCACGTTGACGATCGCCTTCGCCACGTCGCCGACATAGACCGGCTGGAATTGCGCATCGGGCATCGCGAGCGGAATCACCGGGAACACGCGTTGCAGGAACGCGAACTTGTTGAGGAACTGGTCGCCGGGACCGAACACGACCGATGGTCGAAAAATCGTCCACGCGACGTTCGCCGCATGCACGGCCTTCTCGCCGTCGCCCTTCGAGCGCGAGTACATGCTCGGGCCGTTCGGATTGGCGCCGAGCGCGCTCAGATGAATCAGCCGATGCACGCCCTTGCCTTCGCAGGCGGCGACGATGCGCGTCGGCAGATCGACATGCGCGTGCGCGAACTCGGCACCATAGGGTTTGCCGCGTTTGCCGTGCAGCACGCCGATGAGGTTGATCGCGCAATCGGCGCCCTCGACGAAACGCGCAAGCTGGACCGGATCGAACACGTCGGTTTCGATCACGTCGATCGGCAGCATGGTGAGATGGCGCGCGTTGTAGCGCCGCCGTGTGGAGATGCGCACGTCCTTGCCCATCTCGACGAGCGCGTTGACGAGCTGGCTGCCGATAAACCCGGAGCCGCCGATGATCGCAATGGCTTGATGTCGCATTTTCGACTCCCAGCTGGAAGCCGCGGCAACGGCTGGCGAGGCGCGCCGCAACCCCGGAGCGAGGTCGCGGCGGCATGGCGCTTACGGTGCGATGTAACCCAGGCGCGCCTTCAGCGATTGCGGACGGCCTTCGAACAATGCCGCGTAGTAGACCGTGTTGGACAGCACATTCTTGACGTAGTCGCGGGTTTCCTGGAACGGAATCGCCTCGGCGAAGATCGCGCCTTCGACCGGGCGCTGCAGCGACTGCCGCCAGTTGCGCGGACGGCCCGGACCTGCGTTGTAGCCGGCGGTAGCCAGCACGGCGGACCCGTCGAATTGATTGTAGATCATCGCCAGGTAGTTCGTGCCGAGCAGGATGTTGGTGTTGATGTCGTTCATCTGCTCGCGCGACACCGGGCCGAGACCGATCTTCTTCGCGACCAGTTGCGCGGTGGCCGGCATCAACTGCATCAGACCGCCCGCGCCGACTTCCGAACGCGCATTGATGATGAAGCGCGACTCCTGGCGGATCAGCCCGTACGCCCATTCGATGTCGAGCCCGCTCGACTGCGCGTCCTGTTCGACGATATCGCGGAACGGCGACAGATAGCGCAGCGAGAAATCGTGCTCGCTCTTCGTGCGGTCCGCGGTGTTGACGGTGCGGTCGTACAGCTGGATGCGGCGCGCGTACTCGGCGGCGGCGAGCAGTTGCCGGTCGGTCATGTTGCGCAGCGGCCAGTTCCATTCGCGATTGCCTTCGAGCCGCAGATTCAGCGCATAGAAGCGCTGCGCGAGGTCGAAGCCCGGCGTGTTGCCGGCCTGCTGCACTTCGGCGTCGGTGACCGTGGTCTTCGGCGGCACGGTGATCTTCTGGCCGAGTTCTTCGAGCGCGAGCTGGCCGTAGAAGTTGAAGTTCGACGAGATCGACTGGAATTCCTGGCTGGCCGTGGCCGTGTCGCCGGCCTGCTTCAGCGCGCGCGCATGCCAGTACACCCATGACGGCTGCTTGCGCAGCGACTCGGGCATCTGCTCGATCGACCAGCGCACCATGTTCCAGTCGCCGGCGAGCAGCGCGCTGCGCGTGCGCCATTCATACGCGGGATTCGACAGCGGCGCGTTGGCCGAGAGCCGGAACCAGTCGACCGCGCCGGGCATCTGCTTGAGCGCGCCCTGATAGCCGATCGTGCCCCAGCCGATCGCGCGCTCGGGCGAATTCAGCGACGGCGCGACCGACGCGAACGTGGCCGCCGCCATCGCCGGATCGTTGCGCGCCATGCGCGTGATCGCGAGCAGCGCCAGCTGATGCGCCTGCGGATCGGCGCCGACGCCGCGCGCAAGCAACAGCGGCGGCGTATTGACCGCCTGGCTGAACTGCACCGGATCGGGCGCCTGGTCGGCGAGCGCGTCGACGAGCTTGCTGCCGGTGCTCGTGTAGTTCTGCTCGTAGGCGAGGCGAATTTGCTGCCAGACGTCGTTGCTGCTGAACTGGCGGTTCGCGCCGAGCACCGTGATGAGATCGACGCAGCCGTCGCCGTACCATTTCGGATCGACGAGCAGCGTGCGCGCCGCATCGGCGACGTTTTCGCCGCGCGAGGCGCGCGATTCGAGCGCGTAGCACTTCACCTGGGTGTCGTCGTCGAGCACGAACTTCGCGTACTGCTGGTCGAAGTTGCGCCAGTCGTGGCGTGTGCCGAGCACGTTCAGGTAGTCGTTGCGCAGACGGTCGGCAATTGCCTGGCCGTCGTACTTCTGCAGGAACGCGAGCACTGGCGCGTCGGGCGCATCGACGCGCGCATGGCCGCTCGAGTCGAACAGCTGCGGCTTGATCTGGAAGTACTCCACATACGACGGCGCCGGGTAATTCGGGATCATGCTCGCGAGCTGGGACGCGCGTCCGGCATCGTTGGTGCGGGCGGCCTCACGAAGCTGCACGAAGATCTGGTCGTCGTTCGTGAGCTGGGTGATCGGAATCGGTCTGACGGCGGAAGCCGTGCTGCACGCGACGAGCGCCGCCGCGGCGAGCGCCATGCCAACCGCGCGATATACTCGAAAGAGGCTTTTTGACATCGTTGTTTCTGGAGCGCAAATTGGACCCAAGCATAGCATGCAACCCTGTCCCGTCAGCGAAAAAGGCGCTGCGCCGGATGCTACTGGAAGCCCGTCTGCAAGCGGCTTCCGAGCCGGCCAACAATGCCGCGCTCGGGCGCCGCGTGCTCGACGCGCTGAAGCACTTCGCGGTGCATGGCGTGGGGTTCTACTGGCCGCTCGCGGGCGAGTTCGACGCGCGCGGCGCAATCGCGATCTGGCTCGCGGCCAGCGCGCGGCATGAGGCCAGTTTGCCGATCGTTACAGAACGTGGCGCGCCGCTCGAATTTCACGCATGGACGCCCGACATGCCGATGCGAATCGGCCATCACCGGATCACGGAGCCCACTTCGGAGCGCATCGTATTGCCCGAGCTGCTGTTCGTGCCATGCGTCGGTTTCGACGACGACGGCTTCCGGCTCGGCTATGGCGGCGGCTATTACGACCGCACGCTGGCCGGCTGGCCGGCGGCGCAGAAGCCGATCACCGTGGGTATCGCCTATGAAGCGTGCCGCACGCAGGCACTGGAGCGCGAAGCCCACGATATTCCGCTCGATCTGATCGTGACCGAGGCGGGGTTTCATCCGGGCTTGCCGGTTTGAGAAGGTAAAGCGCAAGCGCGCACGCTCGCGCGGTATGCCGCCGTTATCCTTCCTTGATTCGGTTCTTATAGCGAAGCCGCCGCGCGCGCCGCCGTGTCGTACAACCCCGACGCATTGCGCATCAGGTGCGCGGCCTCGCCGATCTGCTGGTTGGTCAGGCCGCTTTCCTTGAGCGTCGAAATCAGGCAGTTCTCGCGCACCTCGCGATACTTCAGACACAGTTCACGTCCCGCCTCGGTCGCCGAGAAGAACACTTCCTTGCCGGTCTTTTCGCTTTTTACATACCCTCTAGCTACGAGCTTCTTGAGCGCGTAAGTGGCGACGTGCGTGTCCTCGATGTTCAGCACGAAGCAGATGTCCGCCAGTTTCTTGCGGCGTTCGCGATGGCTTACATGATGCAGCAGCGATACCTCGATCGCGGTCATGTCCTTGTCGCCGGCCGCCGACATGCAACGCACCATCCAGCGGTTGAACGCGTTGCCCGCCATGATCAGCGCGTATTCGAGCTCGGACAGTTCCGCGCTGGTCTCGGAGACGAGATGCTCCGACGAAACGATCTTGGTGGGATGACGCGCCATGCGAGGCTCTCGGAAATGGGGTGGAAAGTGTCGAAAGTGTACGACGAGCGGACGTTTCCAGCGAGCCTGGAGAAAATTGTTATTAGTAAAACGTTGATAATTTATTGATAATATATGTCTCACGCATTGCCGCTAATGTATGCCTCACGCTTCGTCGCAATAATTACGGTAATCGCGGGAATCGTCGCGACTGCCGCCGCGCTGTCCGCCGCCTCTTTCGACTCGACCCAGACCGTCAAGCCATGAGCCAACCACGAATTTTTCCTCTCGGCGATGCCGCGCTCGTCTGCGAAGCGCCGCCGCCCGCCACGCTGGAATGCCAGCAGCGCGTGTGGGCCACGGCGATTGCCGCGCGCGACTGGGCCCATGTGCTCGAAGTCGTGCCCGGCATGAACAATCTGACGCTCGTGTTCGACCCGCTCGAAGCCGATGCCGGCGCGCTCGCCGAACAACTGCTCGCGGCCTGGAGCGCGGCGAGCGCAACCGACGCGCCCGGCCGCGACATCGAGATTCCGGTGCAGTACGGCGGCAAGTTCGGCCCCGACCTGCACGCGGTCGCGGAACACACGGGGCTGACCGCGTGCGAGGTCGTCGAGCGTCATGCGGGCGGCTGTTATGTGGTCTTCTTCATCGGCTTCCAGCCGGGCTTCGCGTATATGGGCGGGCTCGACGCCGCGCTGCACACGCCGCGCCGCGCGTCGCCGCGGTTCGAGGTGCCGGTCGGCTCGGTCGGCATCGGCGGCGAGCAGACCGGCATTTATCCGGCCGTGTCGCCGGGCGGCTGGCAGCTGATCGGCCGCACCGAGGTGCCGCTGTTCGACCCGGCGCGCCGTCCGCCCACGCTGCTGCAACCGGGCGACCGGGTGCGCTTCACGATCGCGGGGATGCACGCATGATCGACGTGATCCGCGCGGGTCTTCTGACCACGATTCAGGACCTCGGCCGCCACGGCCACCGCCATCTCGGCGTCGCGATGGGCGGGGCGCTCGACCGGCTCGCGCTCGAAGTCGGCAACCGGCTGGTCGGCAACCGGCCCGACGCGGCCGGCCTCGAAATCACCTTCGGCCCGACCGTGCTGCGCTTTCTGCGCGCGACGCGCGTCGCGATCACCGGCACCGAATTCGGTGCAACGCTCGACGGCAAGCCGGTCTACTCCTGGTGGAGCCTGCCCGTGCAGGCCGGCCAGGAACTCGTGCTGAACGCGGCGAAGCGCGGCATGCGCGGCTACGTGTGCATCGCGGGCGGCATCGACGTGCTGCCGATGCTCGGCTCGCGCAGCACCGATCTCGCTGGCCATTTCGGCGGACTCGGCGGGCGGGCGCTCGTCGACGGCGACCGTCTGCCGGTCGGCGCGACGCCGCCACGCGCTCGCGCGAGCTTCTCGCCCGAGGCGCCCGAGTTCGGCGTCAAGGCGCCCGCATGGTGCAAGTTCGTGCTGGTCCACGAGCCGTTGCGGCGCGGCCGGCATCCGTCGGGCGTGCCGTGGGCCGTGCCGATCCGCGTGCTGCGCGGCCCCGAATACGACAGCTTCACCGACGCCGCGCAGCAGTCGTTCTGGTCCGACGAGTGGCTCGTCACGCCGAACAGCAACCGCATGGGCTACCGGCTCGCCGGCACTCAGCTCGAACGCACGCACAAGACCGATCTGCTGTCGCACGCGGTGCTGCCGGGCACGGTCCAGGTGCCGCCGAACGGTCAGCCGATCGTGCTGATGAGCGACGCGCAAACCACCGGCGGCTATCCGAAGATCGGCGCGGTAATCCAGGCCGATCTGTGGAAGCTCGCGCAGGTGCGCCTGAACGCGGCGATCCGTTTCATCCCGACGACGCCCCACGAGGCGCGCCAGGCTTTGCAGGAAGAACGCGCGTATCTGCGGCAGATCGACGCCGCGATCGCGATGCATGAAGAACGTTGCGCGCGCCAGTAGGCGACCGCAACGCTATAACACTAAAGAGAGAGAGGAACCCCATGGAAATCGATCTGAATGCCGACCTCGGCGAGGGCTGCGGAACCGACGAGGCGTTGCTCGATCTCGTCAGCTCCGCCAACATCGCATGCGGCTGGCACGCCGGCGGCCCCAACGCCATGCGCGACTGCGTGCGCTGGGCCGTGCGCAAAGGCGTGTCGATCGGTGCGCATCCGAGCTTCAACGATCCCGAGAATTTCGGCCGCAAGGAAATGGATTTGCCGGCCAACGACATCTACGCGGGCGTGCTGTATCAGCTCGGCGCGCTGTCCGCGATCGCGCAGGCCGAGGGCGGCCGTATCGCGCACGTGAAGCCGCACGGCGCGCTGTACAACCAGGCTGCGCGCGATGCCGGGATCGCCGACGCAATCGTCTCGGCGGTGCACGACTTCGATCCGTCGGTCGCGGTGTTCGCGCTTGCCAACAGCAGGCTCGTGAACGCCGCGCGCGACGTGGGCCTCATCGCGATCGAGGAGGTGTTCGCCGATCGCGGCTATCGCGCCGATGGTTCGCTCGTGCCGCGCAAGGAGCCGGGCGCGCTGCTCGACGATGAAAACGAAGTGCTCGCGCGCACGCTCACGATGATCCGCGAGCAACGCGTGAAGGCTGTCGATGGCCGCTGGGTGCCGCTCAACGCGCAGACCATCTGCCTGCATGGCGACGGCCCGCACGCGCTGGCTTTTGCGCGGCGCATTCGCGATGCGCTCGCTGCCGCGGGTATCGAGGTTCATGCTGCGGGTGCTGCGCGCGTTTGAGTCGCGCGGCTGGCGGGTTTGGTGTATTTGGTGAAGCGGGCTGCGGCTGGCTATCGAACGTGTGTGATGGATCCGGCGATCCGTTTTGAGGCGGGGCGCTGGATCGTGTGGTGCGATGTGATGGTGGCCGTTGCGGTGCGTGCGGTGAGCCCGAGGTCTAGTGGCGGTGTGTGCGGCGCCAACGGCTGACGATTGCCAGAAGAGCGGCCGCTAACATCAGCGAGAGAGTAAAACTGACGGTGTACAGCGTGCCGAAGATGATGTCAGAGTTGGTTTCGCTGCCGTGAGAGTCCAGTGCCTGGAAAAGCGGAGTGAAGAACTCGTAGCCTGAGCCGGTGTCCAGCCATTCATCAACAGCGGGGATGCACAGAATCCCGGCTCCGACTGGTAATGTCATCATCAGTGCGAACGTGATGCAAATAAGCGTCTTCTTCATTATCTTCTTGAATCTCATTGTTATACGTTTGTGAGCGCTTCAATGGCGGTGCGTGCGACGCCAACGGTTGACGATTGCCAGAAGGATGGCGGCTAACATCAGCGAGAGAATAAAACTGACGGTGTACAACGTGCCGAAGATGATGTCGGAGTTGGTTTCGCTGCCGTGAGAGTCCAGTGCTTTGAAAAGCGGGGTGAAAAATTCATAGCCTGAACCGCTCGCAAACCATTCAGCAACACCCGGGATGTATGCAATCCCGACTCCGACTGGCAGTGTCATCACCAGCGCGAGTGTGATGCAAATAAGCGTCTTTTTCATTACCTACTTGAATCTCCTTGTTATACGTTTATGAGTGCTTCAACGGCGGTGCATACGACGCCAACGGCCAACTATCGCCCAAGTTGCAACGACTAATGCCAGTGACAGAAAGAAGCTGACAATGAGCATCGTGACGACGATAACGTCCTCGGTTTCTTCCCAGCCGCGGGCATCCAGCGCGATGAAAAGATGTTCAAAAAGTTCATGGCCCGTACCGTTGCTTATCCATTCATCAATACCCGGGAAGCGCGCAAGCCCGGCCGTGACGGGTAGTGTCATCACCAGTGCGAGCACGAAGCAGATAAGCGTCTTTTTCATTGTTTTGTTGAATCTCATGGTTAGACGTGCGTGAACGCTTCAACGGCGGTACGCACGGTGTAAATGGCTGACAATCGCCCAGCACGCAATGATTAGCGCCAGCGACAGGAAGAAACTGGTAATGAGCATCGTTGCGAAAACGATATCCGAGTTGCTTTCGTTGCCATCCGAACCTAGTGCTTTGAAAAGTGGTTCAAAGAAGTCGTAGTCAGCACCACTCGAAAACCATTCATCCATTCCCGGGATGCGTATGATCCCGATTGCAACGGGCAGTGTCATCACCAGCGCGAGTGTGATGCAAATAAGCGTCTTCTTCATTACCTACTTGAATCTCCTTGTTATACGTTCGTGAGCGCTTCAACGGTGGTGCATACGACGCCAACGGCCAACTATTGCCCAAGTCGCAACGACCAATGCCAGTGACAGAAAGAAGCTGACAATGAGCATCGTTACGGCGATGACGTCCGCGGTTTCTTCGCAGCCTTGGGCATCCAGCGCTATGAAAAGATATTCAAAAAGGTCATGGCCCATACCGCTGTCTATCCATTCGAACACACCTGGTAAATGTGCAAGCCCGACCATAACAGGCAGTGTCATCACCAGTGCGAGCGCGATGCAAATAAGCGTTTTTTTCATTGCTTTGTTGAATCTCATGGTTAGACGCGCGTGAACGCTTCAACGGCGGTACGCACGGTGTAAATGGCTGACAATCGCCCAGCACGCAATGATTAGCGCCAGCGACAGGAAAAAACCGGCAACAAGAAGCATTGCAACAATGACGTCCGTATCGTATTCGCCGGTGCTCGAACCGAGTGCGATAAAAACTGGCTCAAAGAAGTCATAGCCCGCGCCGCTGTCCAACCATTCATACACGCCCGGTAAGCGTGCAATCCCGGCGGCGACGGGCAGTGTCATCATCAATGAGAGAGCGACAGAAATCAGCGCCCTTTTCATTGCACCTCGACCATGCCGTAGCATCGGGTCACCGTTCCCGGCACGAACGCAGGCGGCTGTGCTTTCAGATATGAGCGAAGCGCATTGAACTGTTCGCGGGACGGAAGCGTGATGCAACCGTCGCTCGACCCGTATCGTCCAACCGGATGTAAGCGAAAGCTACTACGTCGAACACCGTCTACGAATGTCCAATCGTCGATGGTTCCATCATCGCGATATAGAGCAAACCATTCCGCGCGACGTGTGTCCGCTACAAAATCCTTCACTGCATCTACGAGCCAGCCGAGATGCCCACCGCTTTCCCTATCGACGATGTAATACCCACCTTTGGGAATAGCACCTGCTTTTGCAACGTTCGTAAAATCCGGATCATCAATATAGCGGGTGTTCCCCGAAAACGCCTCAACACTCCCAAACCCCGGACAAACCAGCACCGACATAGGGCGTCGATTCAATGTGAAAGTACAGGACACCGGCATTTCACTGTTCCTGTCTGTTCGCCCGGATGTCGATCAGCGCGGTGACCGTGCCGCCGCTGCCGCCCCGGTCGTTCTGCAAGATGTACTCATGCTTTATTTTTGCGAACGAGAGATGCACCTGTTCGTGAGAACCGTGACCGCCACCCACGGGCTCGACATGAGAAACGAGCACGTCGTACATCGTGATTCTTGCGTACTCGTGAGGAGCGCCACCGGCCCGTCGCACGGTGAGCCTGGCTTCGCGAATACGCTTGCCGGAAAAACAATAGCTCGCCAAGTTCGGACTTGCCCGGTCCAGCAGATGAGTAAGTGGCTTTTGCAACACCGCCGCCTGAACCAGCGTGCATTGCCGATTGCTGCGTCACCTGCCAGCGCCATCCGATTACGTCGATTTCATTGAGATGCGCCGCGTCCTGCGATTCGCCTTCGATACCGTCGATCTTGATGAAAATGTCCTGCGCCATCCGTGAATCTCCTTCGTGCCAAATCGTGCTAATCGATTAAGAAATATTGCCTGGCGAAGGTATCGAAATCAGGACGCGAAAAACATAGGAATTTTCTGAGAATTACGTCGAGGGCCGCTAGCTATCCTGAGTAATCGGATAAAACGTTACAAAGGGTAATGGAAGCATTGCAATCGCACCCGAAGGAGCCTTTACTCCGGCTTTTGCTCAAGGGCATGAGCAAGGTAGGAAGTGTTCAGCATTGAAGATGCGTTTGGCGATATGCACGATGCACGCAGCCGCACACCGGAGCTCGCCGAAGAAGCGGTGCTCGCCGCTCAACCCGGCTCGACCACGAAACCATGCTGCCGCAACAATTGCAGCACGCCTTTCGGTCCGCCGAGATGCAGCGCGCCGATCGCGACGAACAGCGGCTTGTTCGGCGCGGCGATTTGCAGCATCCGCGTGACGAAGCGGCGGTTGCGCTCGTAGACGATCCGGTTGTCGATCGAGTTGGACACGCGCTTGTCGCGCGCGAGTTTCTCCGATTTCGCGGCCTGCCACGCGGCGATCGCATCGGCATCGCCGACCTGCCACAGCCGATGCAGCGCGCGCACGTCCGCGACGTTTTGAGCCGGCGTCTGCACGAGGTCCTGCGCGAGCATTTCGCGCTGCTGCGCGGCCGACAAGCCGGTGAACGCGCGCATCTGCTGCTGCAGCGTTTCGAGTCCGATGATCTTGCCGCGCGTCTTCAGATACACGTTCTGCAATTGCGCTTCGGTGCCGTACTCGGTCTGCAATCCCGCGGAGAGCGAGTCATAGGTTTCGACCACGAGCGAGGCGAGCCACGGCCGCATCTTCTTGATCGCATCGAGCGCGGCCGGGTTGCCGCGCAGGCGCAGCGCGAGCTTGTGCCACAGCGGCTCGGGCAGCAGGCCCGGCAGGCAGTCGCGCTTGCACACGCCGTACTTCGATACGTCGTCCTGCGAGACGAGCAGTTCGTCGGGCGACAGTTCGAGCGCGAGCGTCGGCGAGGCGGCGAGCGCGGCGAGGATCGGCGCGCGGAACGGCTGCCCCACGGGATAGTCGACCGGATCGCCGACGTGTAGCGTGCCGAGCACGTAGATCGTGGTGGTGCCGCGCGTCGCGACATAGAACGGCATGCGCGCGGGCTGCACGCGAACCGGCCCG
>NZ_JAAGPS010000014.1:0-76070 GCF_017105025.1 Paraburkholderia sp. Ac-20336
CCCGTCATGCCTGATGACCATAGCGAGTCGGTCCCACCCCTTCCCATCCCGAACAGGACCGTGAAACGACTCCACGCCGATGATAGTGCGGATTGCCCGTGTGAAAGTAGGTAATCGTCAGGCTCCTTCTTGGTCAAAAACCCCACCCATTGCGGTGGGGTTTTTCCGTTTACGGAAGACCTGAAATCGCTGCATATAAGTGAGAACGGTGGGTTTGGAATGATCAAGCAAGCCTTGACAAAAAGATGTTGTTCCCCCATAATCATCAGTTCTCTGCGGAGGGGTGCCCGAGTGGCTAAAGGGGGCAGACTGTAAATCT
This sequence comes from Paraburkholderia sp. Ac-20336, assembly GCF_017105025.1. Classification (NCBI taxonomy): domain Bacteria; kingdom Pseudomonadati; phylum Pseudomonadota; class Betaproteobacteria; order Burkholderiales; family Burkholderiaceae; genus Paraburkholderia; species Paraburkholderia sp. Ac-20336. The sequence continues at coordinate 320 of NZ_JAAGPS010000014.1, forward strand.
GTTGGCTTACGCCTACGTTGGTTCGAATCCAACCTCCTCCACCAGAATGCAAGTTGTAGCAGTTGTTGGGAATCCATGATCGTTGCGGGTGTAGCTCAATGGTAGAGCAGAAGCCTTCCAAGCTTACGACGAGGGTTCGATTCCCTTCACCCGCTCCAGTGACACGGAAGTAGCGCCCATGTGGCTCAGTGGTAGAGCACTCCCTTGGTAAGGGAGAGGTCGGCAGTTCGATCCTGCCCATGGGCACCAGAAGTATTCAGTGATTGTTTGCGCCCAGCGCAACGTACGGAAAATCCTCTTAGGAGTCGAAAATGGCCAAGGGTAAGTTTGAGCGGACCAAGCCGCACGTGAACGTGGGCACGATCGGTCACGTTGACCACGGCAAGACCACGCTGACGGCGGCGATCACGACGGTTCTGACGCAGAAGTTCGGCGGCGAAGCGAAGGCATACGACCAGATCGATGCAGCGCCGGAAGAAAAGGCACGTGGTATTACGATCAACACCGCGCACGTCGAGTACGAAACGGCAAACCGCCACTACGCACACGTCGACTGCCCGGGCCACGCCGACTACGTGAAGAACATGATCACGGGCGCAGCGCAGATGGACGGCGCAATCCTGGTGTGCTCGGCCGCAGACGGCCCGATGCCGCAAACGCGCGAGCACATCCTGCTGGCGCGTCAGGTTGGCGTTCCGTACATCATCGTGTTCCTGAACAAGTGCGACATGGTGGACGACGCTGAGCTGCTGGAGCTCGTCGAGATGGAAGTGCGCGAACTTCTGTCGAAGTACGACTTCCCGGGCGACGACACGCCGATCATCAAGGGTTCGGCCAAGCTGGCGCTGGAAGGCGACAAGGGCGAACTGGGCGAAGTGGCGATCATGAGCCTGGCCGACGCGCTGGACACGTACATCCCGACGCCGGAGCGCGCGGTTGACGGTTCGTTCCTGATGCCGGTGGAAGACGTGTTCTCGATCTCGGGTCGCGGCACGGTGGTGACGGGTCGCGTCGAGCGCGGCATCATCAAGGTCGGCGAGGAAATCGAGATCGTCGGTATCCGCGCAACGGCCAAGACGACCTGCACGGGCGTGGAAATGTTCCGCAAGCTGCTCGACCAGGGGCAGGCAGGCGACAACGTGGGTATCCTGCTGCGCGGCACGAAGCGTGAAGACGTGGAGCGTGGTCAGGTTCTGGCGAAGCCGGGTTCGATCAACCCGCACACGCACTTCACGGCAGAGGTGTACGTGCTGAGCAAGGATGAAGGCGGCCGCCACACGCCGTTCTTCAACAACTACCGTCCGCAGTTCTACTTCCGTACGACGGACGTGACGGGTTCGATCGAGCTGCCGAAGGACAAGGAAATGGTGATGCCGGGCGACAACGTGTCGATCACGGTGAAGCTGATCAACCCGATCGCGATGGAAGAAGGTCTGCGTTTCGCAATTCGCGAAGGCGGTCGTACGGTCGGCGCTGGTGTCGTCGCCAAGATCATCGAGTAACGCCAGATAGTTCTCGATAATCGGTTGTATCGGGGTTGGCGGTGTCGTCAGCCCCAAATGGTTTAGGGGTATAGCTCAACTGGCAGAGCGTCGGTCTCCAAAACCGAAGGTTGGGGGTTCGATTCCCTCTGCCCCTGCCAACTATTGCGCCGTAGTGGCGCTTCGTTAAGGTGTTATGGCGAATCCTTCCGTCGAAACTGTAAATACATCTGGCGACAAGTTGATGTTGATCGCGGGTGTATTGCTGGTCTTGGCCGGGTTCGTGGGGTTCTTCTGGCTGAGTGGCCAGGAATGGTACATCCGCGGAGCCGCCTTGGCTGTTGGTGCGATCGCGGGTGTCGCAGTCGGTCTTCTCTCGGTGCCTGGCAAGGGTTTTATCGCTTTCGCCAAAGACTCGTACAAAGAAGTTCGTAAGGTTGTTTGGCCTACCCGTAAAGAGGCTACTCAGACAACGCTTGTAGTGTTCGGCTTTGTGGTCGTGATGGCGATTTTTCTCTGGGTTTGCGATAAATCCATTGAGTGGGCGATTTTCTCGGTGATTCTGGGTTGGAAATGATATGAGCGATACACCGGCATCCCCGAGCGGCAAACGTTGGTACGTGGTGCACGCCTACTCCGGCATGGAGAAGAGCGTGCAACGAGCGCTTCAGGAGCGCATCGAGCGTGCCGGTATGCAGGACCAGTTTGGCCAGATCCTTGTTCCGACTGAAGAAGTCGTCGAGGTGAAAGGTGGTCACAAATCAGTGACGGAGCGTCGTTTCTTCCCCGGCTATGTGCTGGTGGAAATGGAAATGACAGACGAAACGTGGCATCTCGTAAAAAATACGGCAAAGGTGACCGGTTTTGTCGGTGGGGCGCGCAATCGCCCGAGCCCGATTTCTCCTCGGGAAGTTGAAAAAATCATGTCGCAGATGCAGGAAGGCGTGGAGAAGCCGCGTCCGAAGACCCTGTTTGAAGTAGGCGAGATGGTGCGGGTGAAGGATGGCCCATTCACTGATTTCAACGGCAGCGTCGAAGAAGTGAACTACGAAAAGTCGCGAGTCCGTGTTTCCGTTACGATCTTCGGCCGCGCAACGCCGGTTGAGTTGGAATTCGGCCAGGTCGAAAAGTTGTAATCCAGAATTTTACGGAACGCGCCGCTCGGTGCGTTCCGTATTTCGCGCTTACGGCCCGCGTAATGGTCGTTGAGGAGCGTAACTAGCTAGTTTTTCAGCGAACACGCGCTACTACTCACTGAACGTCCACATACACGTCGGCGTTCCAAAGAGGTTCTCAAGATGGCAAAGAAAATCATCGGCTTTATCAAGCTGCAGATTCCTGCAGGTAAAGCCAACCCGTCGCCGCCGGTCGGTCCGGCACTGGGCCAGCGCGGTCTGAACATCATGGAGTTCTGCAAGGCGTTCAACGCGCAGACCCAAGCAATGGAACCGGGCCTGCCGATTCCGGTCGTGATCACGGCATTCGCGGACAAGAGCTTCACGTTCGTGCTGAAGACGCCGCCGGCCACGGTTCTGATCAAGAAGGCAGCGAAGATCGACAAGGGTTCGAGCAAGCCGCATACCGACAAGGTCGGCAAGATCACCCGTGCTCAAGCTGAAGATATCGCCAAGACCAAGATGCCCGATCTGACGGCTGCTGATCTGGACGCAGCGGTTCGCACGATCGCTGGTAGCGCCCGCTCGATGGGCATCACCGTGGAGGGCGTGTAAATGGCCAAGCTTTCGAAACGTCTGCAAGCATTTGCAGCAAAGGTTGATCGTCAGAAGCTCTACCCGCTCGAAGACGCTCTGTCGCTCGTGAAGGAGTGCGCAAGCGCGAAGTTCGACGAATCGATCGACGTCGCGGTGCAACTCGGCATCGACGCGAAGAAGTCGGATCAAGTGGTTCGTGGCTCGGTCGTGCTGCCCGCTGGTACGGGTAAGTCGGTTCGCGTCGCGGTGTTCGCGCAAGGTGAAAAGGCTGAGCAGGCTCGTGCAGCCGGTGCGGACGTCGTCGGTATGGAAGACCTGGCTGAACAGGTTAAGGCCGGCAACCTGAACTTCGACATCGTGATTGCCTCGCCGGACACGATGCGTATCGTCGGTACGCTCGGTCAGATCCTCGGCCCGCGCGGTCTGATGCCGAACCCGAAGGTCGGCACGGTCACGCCGGATGTCGCGACCGCAGTCAAAAACGCCAAGGCTGGTCAGGTGCAATTCCGTGTCGACAAGGCCGGCATCATCCACGCCACGATCGGCCGTGCTTCGTTCGAAGCAACTGCTCTGCGTACCAACCTGAATGCTCTGATCGACGCGCTGCAAAAGGCGAAGCCGGCAACGAGCAAGGGTGTGTACCTGCGCAAGGTCGCTCTGTCGAGCACGATGGGTGTGGGCGTTCGCGTCGATCAAGCGTCGATCGCAGCGCAGTAATGAATTTCATCGCCCTGACGTAAGTCGGGGCGGTCTATAAGGGCTTTGGGCGGTTGCAAGGTGGCAGTCTGCATCGCGCAACCGGTTGTCAAAGACCGTTGGCGGGCCCGCAGCAGGTAGGCGAGTCCTTAATGTAAAGCCAACGCAGATGGCGAACCCGAAAAAGTTTGTGGTGATGAAACCGTTGGATGTCCGCAGCAATGCGGGTGTCGGGCGGTCGAAATACTCCTGACTGGTCGGACGCCGTTATTGAACGCGGTACACAAGGCGCACGCCGCGTGTATCGAATCTGGAGGTTAACCGTGCCACTCAACAAAGAAAGCAAGCAGGCCGTCGTCGCTGAGGTTGCCGCGCAAGTCGCGAAAGCTCAGACCGTGGTTCTGGCTGAGTATCGTGGAATCGCGGTTGGCGATCTGACCAAGCTGCGCGCGAAAGCGCGTGAGCAACAGGTTTATCTTCGTGTGTTGAAGAACACGCTGGCGCGTCGCGCTGTCGAAGGTACGCCGTTTGCTCCGCTGGCAGAGCAGATGACTGGCCCCTTGATCTACGGCATCTCCGAAGATGCAATTGCTGCTGCCAAGGTCGTCAATGACTTCAGCAAGAGCAATGACAAGTTGATCATCAAGGCTGGTTCCTACGAAGGCAAGGTGATGGACAAGGCTGGCGTGCAAGCGCTGGCAAACATCCCGAGCCGCGAAGAACTGCTCTCCAAGCTGCTGTTCGTCATGCAGGCTCCTGTTTCTGGCTTCGCGCGTGCTCTGGCCGCGCTGGCAGAGAAGAAACAAGGCGAAGAAACCGCTGCGTAACGTACATCAGTCGAGCGTAATTGATCGCTGGCTGTATCCGAATTCAATTTAGGAGTATTTCAAATGGCAATCGCAAAAGAAGACATCCTCGAAGCCGTAGGCTCGATGTCGGTTCTGGAACTGAACGAGCTGGTTAAGGCGTTCGAAGAAAAGTTTGGCGTGTCGGCAGCTGCTGTTGCAGTGGCTGGCCCGGCAGGTGCAGGCGGCGGCGCTGCTGCTGCTGAAGAGCAGACCGAATTCACGGTCATCCTGGCTGAAACCGGCGCAAACAAGGTTTCGGTCATTAAGGCTGTTCGCGAACTGACAGGTCTCGGCCTGAAGGAAGCGAAGGATCTGGTCGATGGCGCACCGAAGCCCGTCAAGGAAGCGGTGCCCAAGGCTGCTGCTGAAGAAGCCAAGAAGAAGCTGGAAGAAGCTGGCGCGAAGGTTGAAATCAAGTAAGTTTCAACGCGCTGTGCGAAGGCTGGCGGTTTTTCACCGCCGGCCTTTTTGTGCTTTGTGGGGCTTGCGTTTTTGTGGGTTTGCTCCGGCAAGAACGTGATTCCCAGAAGCCAAAGAAAATCGCCAATCGGCAACATTGACCGGCGTTTCTCTTTGTCTTCTGAAGCGACTGCAGAAGGCAAGTTTGGTCGGGTAGCGGGCAACACAGGCATCCGCTGCCGTCAGCCAGCGGTTGGTAGCGGCCAACCACCAAGCTTCTAGGCTCGTTCAAGCCATTGGACGGCCATCGGGTCTCAGTCGGTGAACACTCGGGTTGTCTCATCAAGGTATCCTGCCTCGACAACTATGCCCGCCGTGATTCGGAGATCGTATGCAATATTCCTTCACCGAGAAGAAGCGTATTCGCAAGAGTTTCGCGAAACGCCCCATCGTTCACCAAGTACCTTTCCTGCTGGCTACCCAGCTTGAATCATTCAGCACGTTTCTGCAAGCAGACACGTCTTCGACGCAGCGTAAGCCGGAAGGCCTGCAAGCTGCGTTCACGTCCGTTTTCCCGATCGTTTCGCATAACGGCTTCGCTCGTCTCGAATTCGTCAGCTACATGCTGTCGCCGCCGGCATTCAACATCAAGGAATGTCAGCAGCGCGGTCTGACGTACTGCTCGGCGCTGCGCGCCAAGGTGCGTCTGGTGCTGCTCGACAAGGAGTCGCCGAGCAAGCCGGTCGTCAAGGAAGTCAAGGAACAGGAAGTGTACATGGGCGAAATTCCGCTCATGACGCCGACCGGTTCGTTCGTCATCAACGGCACGGAACGTGTGATCGTTTCGCAGCTGCATCGTTCGCCGGGCGTGTTCTTCGAGCACGACAAGGGCAAGACGCACAGCTCGGGCAAGCTGCTGTTTTCGGCACGTATCATTCCTTACCGCGGTTCGTGGCTCGATTTCGAGTTCGACCCGAAGGACGTGCTGTACTTCCGTGTCGACCGTCGCCGCAAGATGCCGGTCACGATCCTGCTGAAGGCCATCGGCCTCACGCCGGAACAGATCCTCGCCAACTTCTTCGTGTTCGACAATTTCACGCTGATGCCGGAAGGCGCGCAGATGGAGTTCGTACCGGAGCGTCTGCGTGGTGAAGTTGCGCGTTTCGACATCACGGACCGCGATGGCAACGTGATCGTCCAGAAGGACAAGCGGATCAACGCCAAGCACATTCGCGATCTCGACAACGCGAAGACCAAGTTCATCTCGGTGCCGGAAGACTATCTGCTCGGCCGCGTGCTGGCGAAGAACGTCGTCGACGGCGACACCGGCGAAGTCATCGCGAATGCGAACGACGAAGTCACCGAAACCGTCCTCGAGAAGCTGCGCGAAGCGAAGATCAAGGACATCCAGGCGCTCTACACGAACGATCTGGACCAGGGTCCGTACATTTCGTCGACGCTGCGCATCGACGAAACGGCGGACAAGATGGCCGCCCGCATCGCGATCTACCGCATGATGCGCCCGGGCGAGCCGCCGACCGAAGAAGCGGTCGAGGCATTGTTCAACCGTCTGTTCTACAGCGAAGAAGCGTACGACCTGTCGAAGGTGGGTCGTATGAAGTTCAACCGCCGCGTCGGCCGTGACGAAATCGTCGGCCCGATGACGCTGCAGGACGACGACATCCTCGCGACGATCAAGATCCTCGTCGAGCTGCGCAACGGCAAGGGCGAAGTGGACGACATCGACCACCTCGGCAACCGTCGCGTGCGTTGCGTCGGCGAACTCGCGGAAAACCAGTTCCGCGCGGGTCTCGTGCGTGTCGAACGTGCCGTGAAGGAACGCCTCGGCCAGGCCGAAAGCGAAAACCTGATGCCGCACGATCTGATCAACTCGAAGCCGATTTCGTCGGCGATCCGCGAGTTCTTCGGTTCGTCGCAGCTGTCGCAGTTTATGGATCAGACCAACCCGCTGTCGGAAATCACGCACAAGCGTCGTGTTTCCGCACTGGGCCCGGGCGGTCTGACGCGCGAGCGCGCAGGCTTTGAAGTCCGCGACGTGCATCCGACCCACTACGGCCGCGTGTGCCCGATTGAAACGCCGGAAGGTCCGAACATCGGTCTGATCAACTCGCTCGCTCTGTACGCGCACCTGAACGAATACGGCTTCCTCGAAACGCCGTATCGCAAGGTGACGGACGGCAAGGTGACCGACCAGATCGACTATCTGTCGGCGATCGAAGAAGGCCGTTACGTGATCGCTCAGGCGAACGCGGCGGTGGCCGACGACGGTACGCTGACCGACGAACTCGTGTCGTCGCGTGAAGCGGGTGAAACGCTGATGGTCACGCCAGACCGCATCCAGTACATGGACGTGGCGCCGTCGCAGATCGTGTCGGTTGCAGCTTCGCTGATTCCGTTCCTCGAGCACGACGACGCGAACCGCGCGTTGATGGGCTCGAACATGCAGCGTCAAGCCGTGCCGTGTCTGCGTCCGGAGAAGCCGGTCGTCGGTACGGGCATCGAGCGCACCGTGGCGGTCGACTCGGGCACGACGGTTCAGGCACTGCGCGGCGGTGTGGTCGATTACGTCGACGCGGGCCGTATCGTGATTCGCGTGAACGACGACGAAGCGGTTGCGGGTGAAGTCGGTGTCGACATCTACAACCTGATCAAGTACACGCGTTCGAACCAGAACACGAACATCAACCAGCGTCCGATCGTGAAGATGGGCGACAAGGTTGCGCGCGGCGACGTGCTGGCTGACGGCGCATCGACCGATCTGGGCGAGCTCGCGCTCGGCCAGAACATGCTGATCGCGTTCATGCCGTGGAACGGCTACAACTTCGAAGACTCGATCCTGATCTCGGAAAAGGTCGTGGCCGACGACCGTTACACGTCGATCCACATCGAAGAATTGAACGTCGTGGCACGCGACACGAAGCTCGGACCGGAAGAAATCACGCGCGACATCTCGAACCTCGCGGAAGTGCAGCTTGGCCGTCTCGACGAGTCGGGCATCGTGTACATCGGCGCGGAAGTCGAAGCGGGCGACGTGCTGGTCGGCAAGGTCACGCCGAAGGGCGAAACCCAGCTGACGCCGGAAGAAAAGCTGCTGCGCGCGATTTTCGGCGAGAAGGCGTCGGACGTGAAGGACACGTCGCTGCGCGTGCCGTCGGGCATGAGCGGCACCGTGATCGACGTGCAGGTGTTCACGCGCGAAGGCATCCAACGCGACAAGCGTGCGCAACAGATCATCGACGATGAACTGAAGCGCTATCGCCTCGACCTGAACGACCAGCTGCGTATCGTGGAAGGCGACGCGTTCCAGCGTCTCGCGCGCATGCTCGAAGGCAAGGTGGCGAACGGCGGTCCGAAGAAGCTCGCGAAGGGCACGAAGATCGAGCGCGCATACCTCGAAGATCTGGACCATTACCACTGGTTCGACATCCGCCTCGCGGACGAAGAAGCAGCGGCCCAGCTCGAAGCGATCAAGAACTCGATCGAAGAGAAGCGCCACCAGTTCGACCTCGCGTTCGAAGAGAAGCGCAAGAAGCTCACGCAAGGCGACGAACTGCCGCCGGGCGTGCTGAAGATGGTCAAGGTGTATCTGGCGGTGAAGCGCCGCCTGCAGCCTGGCGACAAGATGGCAGGCCGTCACGGTAACAAGGGTGTCGTGTCGAAGATCGTGCCGATCGAAGACATGCCGTACATGGCCGACGGCCGTCCGGCCGACGTCGTGCTGAATCCCCTCGGCGTGCCGTCGCGGATGAACGTGGGTCAGGTTCTCGAAGTACATCTGGGTTGGGCCGCGAAGGGTCTCGGCTGGCGTATCGGCGAAATGCTGCAGCGTCAGGCGAAGATTGCCGAACTGCGCGAATTCCTGATCAAGATCTACAACGAGTCGGGCCGCGCCGAAGAGCTGGACAGCTTCAGCGACGACGAAATCCTCGAGCTGGCGAAGAACCTGCGCGAAGGCGTGCCGTTCGCCACGCCGGTGTTCGACGGTGCGACGGAAGAAGAAATGTCGCGCGCGCTGGATCTGGCATTCCCGGACGACATCGCACAGAACCTCGGCATGACGCCGTCGAAGAACCAGGTGCGTCTGTACGACGGCCGCACGGGCGAGATGTTCGAACGTACGGTGACGGTCGGCTACATGCACTACTTGAAGCTGCACCACCTGGTCGACGACAAGATGCACGCGCGTTCCACGGGCCCATACTCGCTCGTCACGCAGCAGCCGCTGGGTGGTAAGGCGCAATTCGGTGGCCAGCGTTTCGGTGAAATGGAAGTGTGGGCGCTCGAAGCGTACGGCGCATCCTACGTGCTGCAGGAAATGCTGACGGTGAAGTCGGACGACGTGACGGGCCGGACCAAGGTGTACGAAAACCTGGTCAAGGGCGATCACGTGATCGATGCCGGCATGCCTGAGTCGTTCAACGTGTTGGTGAAGGAAATCCGGTCGCTGGGTATCGACATCGACCTGGACCGGAACTAATCGGACTACTGGAGAGAAGCGATGAAAGCTTTGCTCGATCTATTCAAGCAAGTCCAACAACCTGAAGTTTTCGACGCGATCAAGATCGGTCTGGCCTCGCCGGACAAGATCCGTTCGTGGTCGTTCGGTGAAGTCAAGAAGCCGGAAACCATCAACTACCGCACGTTCAAGCCGGAGCGCGATGGTCTGTTCTGCGCGAAGATTTTCGGTCCGATCAAGGACTACGAATGCCTTTGCGGCAAGTACAAGCGCCTGAAGCACCGCGGCGTGATCTGCGAGAAGTGCGGCGTCGAAGTGACGCTCGCGAAGGTGCGTCGCGAGCGAATGGGCCACATTGAGCTGGCCTCGCCGGTCGCGCACATCTGGTTCCTGAAGTCGCTGCCGTCGCGTCTGGGCATGGTGCTCGACATGACGCTGCGCGACATCGAGCGCGTGCTGTACTTCGAAGCATATGTGGTGATCGATCCGGGCATGACGCCGCTCAAAGCGCGCCAGATCATGACCGAAGAGGATTACTACAACAAGGTCGAGGAATACGGCGACGAATTCCGTGCCGAAATGGGCGCGGAAGGTATTCGCGAACTGCTGCGCGCGATCAACATCGACGAGCAGGTCGAGCTGCTGCGCACGGAACTGCGCAACACCGGTTCCGAAGCGAAGATCAAGAAGTACGCGAAGCGCCTGAAGGTGCTCGAGGCATTCCAGCGTTCGGGTATCAAGCCGGACTGGATGGTTCTCGAAGTGCTGCCGGTGCTGCCGCCGGAACTGCGTCCGCTCGTGCCGCTCGACGGCGGCCGTTTCGCGACGTCGGACCTGAACGACCTGTATCGCCGCGTCATCAACCGTAACAACCGGTTGAAGCGTCTGCTCGAGCTGAAGGCGCCTGAAATCATCGTCCGCAACGAAAAGCGGATGCTGCAGGAAGCCGTCGACTCGCTGCTCGACAACGGCCGTCGCGGCAAGGCGATGACCGGCGCGAACAAGCGTCCGCTGAAGTCGCTCGCCGACATGATCAAGGGTAAGGGCGGTCGTTTCCGTCAGAACCTGCTCGGTAAGCGCGTCGACTACTCGGGCCGTTCGGTGATCGTGGTCGGCCCGACGCTGAAGCTGCACCAGTGCGGCCTGCCGAAGCTGATGGCGCTCGAACTGTTCAAGCCGTTCATCTTCAACAAGCTCGAAGTGATGGGTGTCGCGACTACCATCAAGGCTGCGAAGAAGGAAGTCGAGAACCAGACGCCGGTCGTGTGGGACATCCTCGAAGAGGTGATCCGCGAACATCCGGTCATGCTGAACCGCGCGCCGACGCTGCACCGTCTCGGCATCCAGGCTTTCGAGCCGGTGCTGATCGAAGGTAAGGCAATCCAGCTGCACCCGCTCGTTTGCGCGGCATTCAACGCCGACTTCGACGGTGACCAGATGGCCGTTCACGTGCCGCTGTCGCTCGAAGCGCAGATGGAAGCGCGCACGCTGATGCTGGCGTCGAACAACGTGCTGTTCCCGGCCAACGGTGATCCGTCGATCGTGCCGTCGCAGGATATCGTGCTCGGCTTGTACTACGCGACGCGTGAAGCAGTGAACGGCAAGGGCGAAGGCCTGACGTTCACGGGCGTGTCGGAAGTGCTGCGCGCCTACGAGAACAAGGAAGTCGAACTGGCCTCGCGCGTCAACGTGCGGATCACGGAAATGGTCCACAACGAAGACAAGTCGGAAGGCGCGCCGGCGTTCGTGCCGAAGGTCACGCTGTATGCGACCACGGTCGGCCGCTCGATCCTGTCGGAAATCCTGCCGCCGGGTCTGCCGTTCTCGGTGCTGAACAAGCCGCTGAAGAAGAAGGAAATCTCGCGTCTGATCAACACCGCGTTCCGCAAGTGCGGTCTGCGCGAGACGGTGATTTTCGCCGACCAGCTGATGCAGTCGGGCTTCCGCCTCGCAACTCGCGCCGGTATTTCGATCTGCGTCGACGACATGCTCGTGCCGCCGCAGAAGGAAACCATCGTCGGCGACGCTGCGAAGAAGGTGAAGGAATACGACCGTCAGTACATGTCGGGTCTCGTCACCGCGCAGGAACGCTACAACAACGTGGTCGACATCTGGTCGGCAACGTCGGAAGCGGTCGGCAAGGCGATGATGGAGCAGCTGTCGACGGAACCGGTCACGGACCGCGACGGCAACGCAACGCGTCAGGAGTCGTTCAACTCCATCTACATGATGGCCGACTCGGGCGCGCGCGGTTCCGCGGTTCAGATCCGTCAGCTGGCCGGTATGCGCGGCCTGATGGCGAAGCCGGACGGCTCGATCATCGAGACGCCGATTACGGCGAACTTCCGCGAAGGTCTGAACGTGTTGCAGTACTTCATCTCGACCCACGGTGCTCGTAAGGGTCTGGCTGATACGGCACTGAAGACCGCGAACTCGGGTTACCTGACGCGCCGTCTGGTCGACGTGACGCAGGATCTGGTCGTGGTCGAGAGCGATTGCGGCACGTCCAACGGCGTGGCGATGAAGGCGCTCGTGGAAGGCGGTGAAGTGGTCGAAGCGCTGCGTGACCGTATTCTGGGTCGCGTCGCGGTGGCTGACGTCGTCAATCCGGAATCGCAGGAAACGCTGTTCGAAACGGGCACACTGCTCGACGAAGACGCGGTCGAGGAAATCGAACGCCTCGGCATCGACGAAGTGCGCGTGCGCACCCCGCTCACCTGCGAAACGCGCTACGGTCTGTGCGCGGCCTGCTACGGCCGCGACCTCGGCCGCGGCTCGTCGGTCAACGTCGGCGAAGCGGTCGGCGTGATCGCGGCGCAGTCGATCGGCGAACCGGGCACGCAGCTCACGATGCGTACGTTCCACATCGGTGGTGCGGCGTCGCGTGCGGCGGTGGCTTCGTCGGTCGAAGCGAAGTCGAACGGTACGGTGCGTTTCACGGCGACGATGCGTTACGTCACGAATGCGAAGGGCGAGCAGATCGTCATCTCGCGTTCGGGCGAGGCGATGATCACCGACGATCACGGCCGCGAGCGCGAGCGTCACAAGGTGCCGTACGGCGCCACGCTGCTGCAGCTCGACGGCGCGCAGATCAAGGCCGGCACGCAACTGGCGACGTGGGATCCGATGACGCGTCCGATCATCACCGAGTACGGTGGTACGGTGAAGTTCGAGAACGTCGAGGAAGGCGTGACCGTCGCGAAGCAGATCGACGACGTGACGGGTCTGTCCACGCTCGTCGTGATCGACGTGAAGCGTCGCGGTTCGCAGGCCTCGAAGACGGTGCGTCCGCAGGTCAAGCTGCTCGACGCGAACGGCGAGGAAGTGAAGATCCCGAACACCGAGCACTCGGTGCAGATCGGCTTCCAGGTCGGCGCGCTGATTACCGTGAAGGACGGTCAGCAGGTGCAGGTCGGTGAAGTGCTCGCACGTATCCCGACCGAATCGCAGAAGACGCGTGACATTACCGGCGGTCTGCCGCGTGTGGCGGAACTGTTCGAAGCACGTTCGCCGAAGGACGCGGGTATCCTGGCGGAAGTCACGGGTACGACGTCGTTCGGTAAGGACACGAAGGGCAAGCAGCGTCTCGTTATCACGGACCTCGAGGGCAACCAGCACGAGTTCCTGATCGCGAAGGAAAAGCAGGTTCTGGTGCACGATGGTCAGGTCGTCAACAAGGGCGAAATGATCGTCGACGGACCGGCTGATCCGCACGACATCCTGCGTCTGCAGGGCGTCGAGGCGCTGTCGCGCTACATCGTGGACGAAGTGCAGGACGTGTACCGTCTGCAGGGCGTGAAGATCAACGACAAGCACATCGAAGTGATCGTGCGTCAGATGCTGCGCCGCGTGCAGATCGTCGACAACGGCGATACGCGTTTCATCCCGGGCGAACAGGTCGAGCGGTCGGACATGCTCGACGAGAACGACCGCATGATCGCGGAAGACAAGCGTCCGGCGACGTACGAAAACGTGCTGCTCGGTATCACGAAGGCGTCGCTGTCGACCGATTCGTTCATCTCTGCGGCGTCGTTCCAGGAAACGACCCGCGTGCTGACCGAAGCGGCGATCATGGGCAAGCGCGACGATCTGCGTGGCCTGAAGGAAAACGTGATCGTCGGCCGTCTGATTCCGGCCGGTACGGGTCTCGCGTTCCACAAGGCGCGCAAGAGCAAGGAACTGGCCGACCGCGAGCGTTTCGATCAGATCGCAGCGGAAGAGTCGTTCGAATTCGGTACGCCGGAAGCGCCGGCTGCCGAACAGCAGCACACGGGCGAGTAAGTGCGGGCGGCGTAAGCCGCCACGCTTGACAAGCCACGCAAGCCGCCCAGTTTCGACTGGGCGGCTTTTTTTATGTTTTTGCGGATGCCATTGGCGTCATGCGCCGGCGCGAGCCTAGGCCGGATGGCTAAGGTTGTCGTAAAGCGCGGGCGCAGCACGCATGCGTTGGTAAAATTCGTGTCATCTGCCTTTGGCCGCCTCTCTCAAATTCATGTCCCGTCCGCTCGAAATCCTCAACGAAGTCTTTGGTTATCCCGCATTCAGAGGACAGCAGGGCGAAATTGTCGAGCACGTCGCCGACGGCGGCGATTGCCTCGTGCTGATGCCGACGGGTGGCGGTAAATCGCTCTGCTATCAGATTCCTTCGCTCGTGCGGCGCGAGCGCGGCTTCGGCACGGGCATCGTGGTGTCGCCGTTGATCGCACTGATGCAGGACCAGGTGGCGGCGCTGACGGAAGTCGGCGTGCGCGCCGCGTATCTGAACTCGACGCTGTCGAGCGCCGAGGCGATGGCCACGGAGCGTGCGCTGCGAGATGGCGACATCGATCTGCTGTACGTCGCGCCGGAACGGCTCATGACCCCGCGCTTCCAGGAGCTGCTGGAGCGCACGCGCATCGGCCTCTTCGCGATCGACGAGGCCCACTGCGTGTCGCAATGGGGGCACGATTTCCGGCCCGAATATATCCAGCTGTCGGTGCTGCATGAGCGCTTTCCGGATGTGCCGCGCATTGCGCTCACGGCCACGGCAGATGCGATCACGCGCGATGAAATCATTCACCGTCTCGCGCTTGAGGATGCGCGCGTGTTCGTGTCGAGCTTCGACCGGCCGAACATCCGCTATCGCATCGCCGAAAAGGACAATGCGCGTGCGCAGCTGCTCGACTTCATCCGCGCCGAGCATACGAAGCCGGACGGCACGACCGACGCGGGCGTCGTCTATTGCCTGTCGCGCCGCAAGGTCGAGGAAACGGCGGAGTGGCTCAAGGAAAAGGGCATGCGCGCGCTGCCTTACCACGCCGGCATGGAGTTCGAGGTGCGTCAGAAGCACCAGGAGATGTTCCAGCGCGAAGAGGGCATCGTGATGTGCGCGACGATCGCCTTCGGCATGGGCATCGACAAGCCCGACGTGCGGTTCGTCGCGCACCTCGATCTGCCGAAAAGCGTCGAGGGCTACTATCAGGAGACCGGCCGCGCGGGGCGCGACGGGATGCCCTCGAACGCGTGGATGGCCTACGGTCTTGGCGACGTCGTGCAGCAGCGCAAGATGATCGACGAGTCCGACGCCGACGAGGCGCACAAGCGCGTCCAGACTGGCAAGCTCGACGCGCTGCTCGGCCTGTGCGAAACCGCAACCTGCCGGCGGGTACGGCTGCTCGCGTACTTTGGCGAAACGAGCCAGCCCTGCGGCAACTGCGACAACTGTCTCGAACCGCCGCCCACGTGGGATGCGACGTGCGAGGCGCAGATGGCGCTGTCGTGCGTGTTCCGGGCGCAGCGGGCGAGTGGCTTCCACTTTGGTGCCGGTCATCTGATCGACATTCTGCGCGGCAATCGCAGCGAGAAAATCCTGCAACGCGGTCACGAGAAACTGACCACTTTCGGTATCGGCTCGGCGCTCGGTGAGCCGGAATGGCGCGCGGTGTTCCGCCAGCTCGTGGCGTTCGGCTATCTGACGGTCGACCACGAAGGCTTTGGCTCGCTCGTGCTGACCGAAGCGAGCAAGCCGGTGCTCAAGGGTGAGCAGAAGGTGACGATGCGCCGCTATGTGAAGCCGACCCGCACGCGCCAATCGTCCGGCCGCACGAGCGAGCGGGCCGATCCGACGATCGGCATGGGGCCGCTCGAGCGTTCCCGCTGGGAACGCCTGCGCGCATGGCGTACCGACACCGCGAAGAGCGATGGGGTGCCGGCGTATCTGATTTTCCACGATGCGACGCTCGCGGAAATTGCGCGTATCGGCCCCGATTCCATCGACGACCTGCGCGGTATTCCGGGCATGGGTGCCCGCAAACTCGACCGTTTCGGCCACGAATTGCTGCACGTCGTGGCCGCCGACTGACCGGTACGCGATCGTTTGGATTGATCAACAGGGGTGCGAAACATCGCAAGCTGTTGACTTCCTTAGTATTTTCGGAATATTATGTTAGGTTCCGGTTCTTGGGGTGCCTGCGCTCGGCTTCAATTTGTGCGCAGTCAGGCCATCCGGAAGTTCGATGCGCAGGCGTTTCCGCTTTGCCCGGAAACAGATGCGTCGATTTTGTTCAATTTCAGGAATAAACAATGCCAACCATCAATCAACTGGTTCGCAAAGGCCGCACGTCGGAAACGACGAAAAGCAAGAGCCCGGCCTTGCAGGACTGCCCCCAGCGTCGCGGCGTGTGCACCCGTGTGTACACGACGACGCCGAAGAAGCCGAACTCGGCACTCCGTAAGGTCGCCAAGGTTCGTCTGACGAACGGCTTCGAAGTCATTTCGTACATCGGTGGTGAAGGCCACAACCTGCAGGAACACTCGGTCGTGCTGATTCGCGGCGGCCGTGTGAAGGACTTGCCGGGTGTGCGTTACCACATGGTTCGCGGCTCGCTGGATACCCAGGGCGTCAAGGATCGTAAGCAGGCTCGCTCGAAGTACGGCGCGAAGCGTGCCAAGGCTGGCAAGTAATTAGCCGGTCACTCGTAGTTTCAGGTCGCCTGTCATGGCGGTAATAGCGATGGTGCCGGAATTGCCGGCGCTATCGAGTAAGTGGTCACCCGACCAGGCTGGTAAGTCTTAGGGATGAATCGGGTTAGTTGGTGGCCGCGGAGCTGAAATAGCTCCAACTGAAAAGGTAAAGGAAGAAACATGCCGCGTCGTCGCGAAGTCCCCAAGCGGGAAGTGTTGCCGGATCCGAAATTCGGTAACGTAGATGTAGCAAAATTCATGAACGTGCTGATGCTCTCCGGCAAGAAGTCGGTTGCCGAGCGTATTGTGTACGGCGCTTTCGAACAGATCCAGACCAAGGGTGGCAAGGACCCGCTGGAAGTGTTCACGGTGGCGCTCAACAACGTCAAGCCGGTGGTCGAAGTGAAGAGCCGCCGCGTTGGTGGTGCGAACTATCAGGTTCCGGTCGAAGTGCGTCCGTCGCGTCGTATGGCATTGGCGATGCGTTGGCTGCGTGAAGCCGCGAAGAAGCGCAGCGAGAAGTCGATGGCCCTGCGGCTGGCAGGTGAACTCTCCGAAGCGGCTGAAGGCCGCGGCGGCGCGATGAAGAAGCGCGACGAAGTTCACCGGATGGCAGAAGCCAACAAGGCGTTCTCGCACTTCCGTTTCTAAGCTTCCCGGTTCCGGGTTTAGCGAAAAACGGAAAGAAATTCCGGGCGGGTGCGCTTCCAGAGCGCCTCGCCCGTTTGTGTTACAGCGCGATGGGTATTTCTCGCATCGCGTCATCCCAATAGAGGATCAAAGTGGCTCGCAAGACACCTATCGAGCGCTACCGTAACATCGGTATCAGCGCTCACATCGACGCCGGCAAAACGACGACGACCGAGCGCATTCTGTTCTACACCGGCGTGAACCACAAGATTGGTGAAGTTCACGACGGCGCTGCCACCATGGACTGGATGGAGCAGGAGCAGGAACGCGGCATCACGATTACTTCCGCTGCTACCACGGCATTCTGGAAGGGCATGGCGGGCGACCGCGCCGAGCACCGCATCAACATTATCGACACCCCGGGCCACGTCGACTTCACGATTGAAGTCGAGCGCTCGATGCGCGTGCTCGACGGTGCCTGCATGGTGTACTGCGCCGTGGGTGGCGTGCAGCCCCAGTCGGAAACCGTGTGGCGTCAGGCTAACAAGTACAAGGTGCCCCGTCTCGCGTTCATCAACAAGATGGACCGTACCGGCGCGAACTTCTTCAAGGTCTACGACCAGCTCAAGCTGCGTTTGAAGGCGAATCCGGTTCCGGTCGTCGTGCCTATCGGCGCGGAAGAAAACTTCACGGGTGTCGTCGACCTGATGAAGATGAAGGCGATCATTTGGGACGACGCATCCCAGGGTACCAAGTTCTCGTACGAAGACATCCCGGCAGAACTCGTCGACACGTGCAACGAATGGCGTGAAAAGATGGTCGAAGCCGCGGCTGAAGCCAGCGAAGACATGATGAACAAGTACCTCGAGTCGGGCGAGCTGACCGAGGAAGAAATCATCAAGGGTCTGCGCGACCGTACGATCGCTTGCGAAATCCAGCCGATGCTGTGCGGCACCGCGTTCAAGAACAAGGGCGTGCAGCGCATGCTGGACGCCGTGCTCGACTTCCTGCCGTCGCCGATCGACATCCCGCCGGTTACCGGCGAGCTGGAAAACGGTGAAAGGGGCGAGCGCCGCGCAGCCGACGACGAAAAGTTCTCGGCACTGGCATTCAAGATCATGACCGACCCGTTCGTCGGCCAACTGATCTTCTTCCGTGTGTACTCTGGCGTGGTGAATTCTGGCGACACGCTGCTGAACGCGACCAAGGACAAGAAGGAACGTCTGGGCCGTATTTTGCAGATGCACGCGAATCAGCGCGAAGAAATCAAGGAAGTGCGCGCAGGCGACATCGCTGCTGCGGTTGGCCTGAAGGATGCGACCACCGGCGACACGCTGTGCGATCCGACGAGCCCGATCGTGCTCGAGCGCATGATTTTCCCGGAACCGGTGATTTCGCAGGCTGTTGAGCCGAAGACGAAGCCGGACCAGGAAAAGATGGGGCTGGCGCTGAACCGTCTGGCGCAGGAAGATCCGTCGTTCCGCGTTCAAACGGACGAGGAATCGGGTCAAACCATTATTTCGGGTATGGGTGAGCTCCACCTGGAAATTCTGGTCGACCGGATGAAGCGTGAGTTCGGCGTCGAAGCAACGGTTGGCAAGCCGCAAGTGGCTTACCGCGAAACTATTCGCGGCAAGGCGGAAGACGTTGACGGCAAGTTCGTCAAGCAGTCGGGTGGTCGCGGCCAGTACGGTCACGCGGTCATCACGCTCGAGCCGAACGAGCAAGGCAAGGGCTACGAGTTCCTGGACGAGATCAAGGGCGGCGTGATTCCGCGTGAATACATCCCGGCAGTCGACAAGGGTATCCAGGAAACGCTGAAGGCCGGCGTGCTGGCTGGCTTCCCGGTCGTTGACGTGAAGGTTCACCTGACGTTCGGTTCGTACCACGACGTCGACTCGAACGAAAATGCGTTCCGCATGGCTGGTTCGATGGCGTTCAAGGAAGCGATGCGCAAGGCTCAGCCGGTCATCCTCGAACCGATGATGGCAGTCGAAGTCGAAACGCCGGAAGACTACATGGGCAACGTGATGGGCGATCTGTCGGGCCGTCGCGGTATCGTCCAGGGCATGGACGACATGGTTGGCGGCGGCAAGATCGTTCGCGCCGAAGTGCCGCTGTCGGAAATGTTCGGCTACTCGACGTCGCTGCGTTCGCTGACCCAGGGGCGTGCAACGTACACGATGGAATTCAAGCACTATGCTGAAGCTCCGCGTAACGTGTCCGAAGCGATCATCAACGCGAAGTCGAAGTAAGCGCGCGGTAAAGTCATTCAACGATTAACTTTTTGAAAGAAGAGAAACATGGCTAAAGGTAAATTCGAACGGACCAAGCCGCACGTGAACGTGGGCACGATCGGTCACGTTGACCACGGCAAGACCACGCTGACGGCGGCGATCACGACGGTTCTGACGCAGAAGTTCGGCGGCGAAGCGAAGGCATACGACCAGATCGATGCAGCGCCGGAAGAAAAGGCACGTGGTATTACGATCAACACCGCGCACGTCGAGTACGAAACGGCAAACCGCCACTACGCACACGTCGACTGCCCGGGCCACGCCGACTACGTGAAGAACATGATCACGGGCGCAGCGCAGATGGACGGCGCAATCCTGGTGTGCTCGGCCGCAGACGGCCCGATGCCGCAAACGCGCGAGCACATCCTGCTGGCGCGTCAGGTTGGCGTTCCGTACATCATCGTGTTCCTGAACAAGTGCGACATGGTGGACGACGCTGAGCTGCTGGAGCTCGTCGAGATGGAAGTGCGCGAACTTCTGTCGAAGTACGACTTCCCGGGCGACGACACGCCGATCATCAAGGGTTCGGCCAAGCTGGCGCTGGAAGGCGACAAGGGCGAACTGGGCGAAGTGGCGATCATGAGCCTGGCCGACGCGCTGGACACGTACATCCCGACGCCGGAGCGCGCGGTTGACGGTTCGTTCCTGATGCCGGTGGAAGACGTGTTCTCGATCTCGGGTCGCGGCACGGTGGTGACGGGTCGCGTCGAGCGCGGCATCATCAAGGTCGGCGAGGAAATCGAGATCGTCGGTATCCGCGCAACGGCCAAGACGACCTGCACGGGCGTGGAAATGTTCCGCAAGCTGCTCGACCAGGGGCAGGCAGGCGACAACGTGGGTATCCTGCTGCGCGGCACGAAGCGTGAAGACGTGGAGCGTGGTCAGGTTCTGGCGAAGCCGGGTTCGATCAACCCGCACACGCACTTCACGGCAGAGGTGTACGTGCTGAGCAAGGATGAAGGCGGCCGCCACACGCCGTTCTTCAACAACTACCGTCCGCAGTTCTACTTCCGTACGACGGACGTGACGGGTTCGATCGAGCTGCCGAAGGACAAGGAAATGGTGATGCCGGGCGACAACGTGTCGATCACGGTGAAGCTGATCAACCCGATCGCGATGGAAGAAGGTCTGCGTTTCGCAATTCGCGAAGGCGGTCGTACGGTCGGCGCTGGTGTCGTCGCCAAGATCATCGAGTAAAATCGAAGATTGCTGTATTTGCTGTGCCCGGGTCCGGGCACTCGCTTCCTGCGAGCGCCCGGGCCTACGTTCTTTTTCTAATTGGCGGTGCAATATCGCCTCGCTCTTTTCAAGGAATTCGTCATGCAAAACCAGAAAATCCGCATTCGCCTGAAGGCTTTCGACTATCGCCTGATCGATCAATCGGCAGCTGAGATCGTCGACACGGCAAAGCGGACTGGCGCAATCGTTCGTGGCCCGGTGCCCCTGCCGACCCGTATTCAACGTTTCGACATCCTGCGTTCGCCGCACGTCAACAAGACGTCGCGTGATCAGCTCGAAATCCGCACGCACCTGCGTCTGATGGACATCGTCGATCCGACGGACAAGACCGTCGACGCGCTGATGAAGCTGGATCTGCCGGCCGGCGTGGACGTTGAAATCAAGCTGCAGTAAGGCTTCCAGCGGTTCTCAGGTTGATCGGAGAACGCTAAGTCATTGATTGCTTGCGAAAAACGAAAGGCCTCGCTATAATGCTAGGCTTTTCGCGCATTTGCGTAAAAAAGTCGGCGTGCTGCAGCATGGTTTCATGCCCGAAACGGCGCCGGCATTTTGTAAATTAGCCCCGACCAATCGCAGTCGGGAATGGAGAAAACGATGAGCCTTGGACTCGTAGGTCGCAAGGTTGGCATGACCCGTATCTTCACGGCTGAAGGGGATTCGATTCCCGTCACCGTGCTGGACGTGTCCGACAACCGCGTGACGCAGATCAAGACTGTTGAAACCGACGGCTACACGGCCGTGCAGGTTGCATTCGGTACGCGCCGTGCATCGCGCGTGACGAAGCCGTTGGCAGGTCATCTCGCCAAAGCCGGTGTTCAAGCCGGTGAAATCCTCAAAGAATTCAAGATCGATGCCGCCAAGGCTGCCGAGTTGTCGAGCGGCACCGTGGTTGGTCCCGAACTGTTCGAAGTGGGCCAGAAGGTTGACGTGCAAGGCGTGTCGATCGGTAAGGGCTACGCCGGTACCATCAAGCGTTACAACTTCTCGTCCGGCCGTGCATCGCACGGTAACTCGCGCTCGCATAACGTGCCGGGCTCGATCGGTATGGCGCAGGATCCGGGTCGTGTTTTCCCGGGTAAGCGCATGACCGGTCACATGGGTGACGAGAATGTAACGGTGCAAAACCTCGAAATCGCTCGTATCGACGCTGACCGCAAGTTGCTGCTGGTCAAGGGCGCCGTTCCGGGTGCGAAGGGTGGCAAGGTATTCGTTACGCCGGCCGTGAAGACGCGTGCCGTGAAAGGAGCGAAATAATGGAACTTAAGCTCCTGAATGCCAATGGTCAGGAAGGTGCAGGCGTTAGCGCGTCGGACGTCGTGTTCGGCCGTGATTACAACGAAGCCCTGATTCACCAGGTTGTGGTTGCGTACCAGGCGAATGCCCGTAGCGGCAACCGCGCGCAGAAGGATCGTGAGCAGGTCAAGCACACGACCAAGAAGCCGTGGCGCCAGAAGGGTACGGGCCGTGCCCGTGCCGGTATGTCGTCGAGCCCGCTGTGGCGCGGCGGTGGCCGTATCTTCCCGAATTCGCCGGAAGAAAACTTTTCGCACAAGGTCAACAAGAAGATGCATCGCGCAGGTCTCTGCTCGATCTTCTCGCAGCTGGCTCGCGAAGGCCGCATCTCGGTGGTCGACGAACTGACGCTCGAAGCGCCGAAGACGAAGCTGCTGGCCGAAAAATTCAAGGCGATGGGTCTCGACTCCGTGCTGGTGATCACCGACACGGTTGACGAAAACCTGTACCTCGCGTCGCGCAACCTCGCCCACGTGGCGGTTGTCGAGCCGCGTTACGCCGACCCGCTGTCGCTGATCTACTTCAAGAAAGTCCTGATCACGAAGGCTGCGGTCGCCCAGATCGAGGAGTTGCTGTCATGAGCGAGATTCGCAAGAACGATCATCGTTTGATGCAGGTCCTGCTCGCGCCGGTGGTCTCCGAAAAGGCGACGCTGGTTGCCGACAAGAACGAGCAGGTTGTGTTCGAAGTCGCGCCGGATGCCACGAAGCAGGAAGTGAAGGCCGCAGTCGAGCTGCTGTTCAAGGTGGAAGTCGATTCCGTCAACGTGCTGGTCGCGAAGGGCAAAGCCAAGCGCTTTGGTCGCTTCATGGGCAAGCGCAAGGACGTGAAGAAGGCGTATGTCTGCCTGAAGCCCGGCCAGGAAATCAACTTTGAAGCGGAGGCCAAGTAATCATGGCAATCGTGAAAGTTAAGCCGACTTCGCCGGGTCGCCGCGCGATGGTCAAGGTGGTCAACAAGGAACTGCACAAGGGCAAGCCGTTTGCTGCGCTGCTCGACACGCAATCCTCGACCGCCGGCCGTAACAACAACGGCCACATCACCACGCGTCACAAGGGTGGTGGTCACAAGCATCACTATCGCGTCATCGACTTCCGTCGCACGAAGGATGGCATTCCGGCCAAGGTCGAGCGTCTCGAGTACGACCCGAACCGTAGCGCGAACATCGCGCTGGTTCTGTACGCAGACGGCGAGCGCCGCTACATCATCGCTCCGAAGGGTGTCACAGTCGGTCAGCAACTGATGTCGGGTTCGGAAGCGCCGATCCGCGCAGGTAACACGCTGCCGATCCGCAACATTCCGGTCGGTACGACGATTCACTGCATCGAAATGCTGCCGGGCAAGGGCGCGCAGATGGCGCGTTCGGCTGGTACGTCGGCAATGCTGCTGGCTCGCGAAGGCGTCTACGCGCAGGTTCGTCTGCGTTCGGGCGAAATCCGCCGCGTGCACGTTGAATGCCGCGCGACGATCGGTGAAGTGGGCAACGAAGAGCATAGCCTCCGTCAAATCGGTAAGGCTGGCGCAAACCGCTGGCGCGGTATCCGTCCGACGGTGCGCGGCGTTGCAATGAACCCGGTCGACCACCCGCATGGTGGTGGCGAAGGCAAGACTGCGGCTGGTCGCGATCCGGTGAGCCCGTGGGGTACGCCGGCGAAGGGCTATCGCACCCGCAGCAACAAGCGCACGACGAGCATGATCGTCCAGCGCCGTCACAAGCGTTAAGGAGTAGGCAATGGCACGTTCTATTAAGAAAGGTCCGTTCTGCGACGCCCATTTGCTGAAGAAGGTTGAGGCGGCTGCAGCATCGCGTGACAAGAAACCGATCAAGACCTGGTCGCGTCGCTCGACGATCCTGCCGGACTTCATCGGTCTGACGATCGCCGTGCACAACGGCCGTCAACACGTTCCGGTGTATGTCACGGAAAACATGGTCGGCCACAAGCTTGGCGAGTTCGCACTGACCCGTACGTTCAAGGGTCACGCGGCCGACAAGAAGGCCAAGAAATAAGGGGCAATCAAGATGGAAGTGAAAGCAATTCATCGCGGTGCCCGCATCTCGGCGCAGAAAACGCGCCTTGTGGCTGACCAGATCCGCGGTTTGCCGGTCGACAAGGCGCTGAACGTTCTGACGTTCTCGCCGAAGAAGGCTGCGGGAATCGTGAAAAAGGTCGTGCTGTCGGCGATCGCGAATGCGGAGCACAACGAAGGTGCCGATATCGACGAGCTCAAGATCACGAGCATTTACGTCGACAAGGCAGCATCGCTGAAGCGTTTCACCGCACGCGCCAAGGGCCGCGGTAACCGCATCGAGAAGCAATCCTGTCACATCACTGTGACGGTCGGGAATTAAGGGGTCATACGATGGGACAGAAAATTCATCCGACTGGCTTCCGTTTGGCCGTCAGCCGCAATTGGGCTTCGCGTTGGTACGCGAACAACAACAATTTCGCGGCGATGTTGCAGGAAGACATCGGTGTTCGTGAATACCTGAAGAAGAAGCTGAAGAACGCGTCCGTCGGCCGCGTGGTGATCGAGCGTCCTGCAAAGAACGCGCGTATCACGATTTTCAGCTCGCGTCCGGGTGTCGTGATCGGCAAGAAGGGCGAGGACATCGAACTGCTGAAGTCCGAGCTGCAAAAGCGCATGGGCGTTCCGGTTCACGTCAACATCGAAGAAATCCGCAAGCCGGAAACCGACGCGCAACTGATTGCTGATTCGATCACGCAGCAGCTCGAGCGCCGGATCATGTTCCGCCGCGCGATGAAGCGTGCGATGCAGAACGCGATGCGTCTGGGTGCTCAAGGCATCAAGATCATGAGCGCTGGCCGTCTGAACGGTATCGAAATCGCCCGTACGGAATGGTATCGCGAAGGTCGCGTGCCGCTTCATACGCTGCGTGCCGATATTGACTACGCGACGTCGGAAGCAAAGACGACGTACGGCATCATCGGCGTGAAGGTGTGGGTCTACAAGGGCGACACGCTCGGCCGCAACGACGCACCGGTGGTCGAAGAAGTCACCGAAGAAAAGCGTCCGCGCCGCAACGCACGTCCGGGTGGTGATCGCCGTCCGCGTCGTGATGGTGAAGGTGGTGGCCCGGCAGGTGCACGCCGTGGCGCTCCCCGTCGTGCTGGCGGTGCCGGCGACGGGAAGACTGGAGAATAACGATGCTGCAACCGAAACGCAGAAAGTATCGCAAAGAGCAGAAAGGTCGTAACACCGGCGTTGCTACCCGCGGCAACGCGGTGTCGTTCGGTGAATTCGGCCTGAAGGCTGTCGGTCGTGGCCGTCTGACCGCGCGCCAGATCGAAGCGGCGCGTCGTGCAATGACGCGTCACATCAAGCGCGGTGGCCGCATCTGGATCCGCATTTTCCCGGACAAGCCGATCTCGACCAAGCCGGCTGAAGTGCGTATGGGTAACGGTAAGGGTAACCCGGAGTACTACGTCGCTGAGATTCAACCGGGCAAGATGCTGTACGAAATGGACGGCGTAACCGAAGAACTGGCGCGCGAAGCGTTCCGTCTGGCTGCAGCGAAGCTGCCGCTGAAGACGACGTTTATCGTGCGTCAGCTCGGCGCCTAAGGAGCAAATGATGAAGGCTTCCGAACTTCACCAGAAAGATCAGGCCGCGCTCAACAAGGAGCTGTCGGACCTGCTGAAGGCGCAATTCGGCCTGCGCATGCAACTCGCGACCCAGCAGCTCACGAACACGAGCCAGCTGAAGAAGGTCCGTCGCGACATCGCACGTGTGCGGACCGTCCTGACTGAGAAGGCGAACCAGAAATGAACGATAGCGTAAAAACCTCGCTCAAGCGGACGCTGGTCGGCAAGGTCGTCAGCAACAAGATGGACAAGACGGTTACCGTGCTGGTCGAACACCGCGTGAAGCACCCGATCTACGGCAAGTACGTCGTGCGTTCGAAGAAGTACCACGCGCATGACGATGCGAACACGTACAACGAGGGCGACCTGGTTGAAATCCAGGAAACTCGTCCGATTTCGAAGACGAAGGCTTGGGTTGTGGCTCGCCTGGTCGAGGCTGCTCGCGTCATCTAATGTCGCAAAGCTGTAGAAGTAGTTGAAATCGCAGTAAGTTTCGCTTGCAAGACCGGGATTATTTGATATAATCTCGGTCTTCCCTCTTTATGGGAGCCCCGTCGCGGGCGAAGTTGGTGGGGGAAGCGGTTCGGGCGCCAGCCTGTATCGAAGGATTCACCGGATTGCGATGGCGGGTTTCGTTTGCCGTCGCTGCTGTTCTAACCCAAGCAGCCGATTGGCTGACGGGACCAAGACTGACCGGGAAGCACCATGGTGGTGTAACCGGATTAAGTTGGGAAAGATAAACCATGATCCAGACCGAAACTCGGCTTGAAGTAGCCGACAACACGGGTGCACGTGAAGTCATGTGCATCAAGGTGCTCGGCGGCTCGAAGCGTCGTTATGCCAGTATTGGCGACATCATCAAGGTGACTGTCAAAGAGGCAACGCCGCGCGGGCGCGTGAAGAAAGGCGAAATTTACAACGCCGTGGTGGTTCGCACCGCCAAGGGCGTGCGCCGTCAGGATGGCTCGCTGATCAAGTTCGACGGCAATGCCGCAGTGCTGCTGAATACCAAGCTCGAACCTATTGGCACCCGTATTTTTGGGCCTGTCACGCGCGAGTTGCGCAGCGAACGATTCATGAAGATCGTTTCGCTGGCGCCTGAAGTGCTGTAAGGAGTCGCGATGAACAAGATTCGCAAGGGTGACGAAGTTATCGTCATTACCGGCAAAGACAAAGGCAAGCGTGGCGTTGTGCTGGCCGTTCACGGCGAAACCGTGACTGTCGAGGGTATCAACCTCGTCAAGAAGCACGTCAAGCCGAACCCGATGAAGGGTACGACGGGCGGCGTGGAAGCCAAGACGATGCCGCTGCAAATTTCGAACGTCGCATTGGTCGACGCGAATGGCAAGCCATCGCGTGTAGGCATCAAGGTCGAAGGAGACAAGAAAGTCCGTTTCCTGAAGACGACCGGTGCCGTGCTGAGCGCCTGACGCTGCGGAGTAAAAAATGGCTCGTTTGCAAGAGTTTTACAAAGAGAAGGTTGTACCCGGCCTCATCGAGAAGTTCGGTTACAAGTCCGTGATGGAAGTGCCGCGCATCACCAAGATCACCCTGAACATGGGCCTTGGCGAAGCGATCGCTGACAAGAAGATCATCGAAAACGCCGTTGGCGATCTGACGAAGATCGCTGGTCAGAAGCCGGTGATCACGAAGGCGCGTAAGGCAATCGCTGGCTTCAAGATCCGTCAGGGCTATCCGATCGGTGCAATGGTCACGCTGCGTGGCCAGGCAATGTACGAATTCCTCGACCGTTTCGTGACGGTTGCGCTCCCCCGTGTGCGCGACTTCCGTGGCGTGTCGGGTAAGGCGTTCGATGGTCGCGGCAACTACAACATCGGTGTGAAAGAGCAGATTATTTTCCCCGAAATCGACTACGACAAGATCGACGCACTGCGTGGGCTGAACATCAGCATCACGACGACTGCGAAGACTGACGATGAAGCAAAGGCTCTGCTCGCCAGCTTCAAGTTCCCGTTCAGAAACTGAGGTTACCGTGGCTAAACTGGCACTGATCGAACGTGAAAAGAAGCGTGCTCGTCTCGCAGCTAAGTACGCTCCCAAGCGTGCAGAGTTGAAGGCGATCATTAGCGATATGAGCAAGTCGGACGAAGAGCATTACGCAGCACGTCTGGAACTGCAGCAACTGCCGCGTAACTCCAATCCGACTCGTAAGCGCAACCGTTGCGCAATTACCGGTCGTCCGCGCGGCACGTTCCGTAAATTCGGGCTGGCGCGTAACAAGATTCGTGAAATCGCGTTCCGCGGCGAGATCCCTGGCCTGACCAAGGCGAGCTGGTAATAGGAGAAACATAAATGAGCATGAGTGATCCTATCGCCGATATGCTGACTCGCATCCGCAATGCGCAGATGGTCGAGAAGGTTTCGGTGACTATGCCCTCGTCGAAAGTCAAGGTTGCGATTGCGCAGGTCCTGAAGGACGAAGGTTATATCGACGATTTCGCGGTGAAGTCCGAAGGTGCGAAGTCGGAATTGAACATCGTGTTGAAGTATTACGCTGGCCGTCCGGTCATCGAGCGCATTGAACGCGTTTCGAAGCCGGGTCTGCGTGTGTACCGCGGCCGCAACGACATCCCCGTGGTCATGAATGGTCTCGGTGTCGCAATCGTGTCGACGCCGAAGGGCGTGATGACGGACCGCAAGGCACGTGCAACGGGCGTTGGCGGCGAAGTCATCTGCTACGTCGCTTAAGGCCGAAAGGAGAGAAACATGTCTCGAGTAGGTAAGAGCCCGATCGCGCTGCAAGGCGCGGAAGCGGCCCTGAGCGCCGACAGCATCACTGTCAAGGGTCCGCTGGGTACGATTTCGCAGGCTGCAAACAGCCTCGTGAAGGTGGTGAACGACAACGGCACGCTGAAGTTCGAGCCGGTCGACGAAAGCCGCGAAGCGAATGCGATGTCGGGCACGATGCGCGCACTGGTGGCGAACATGGTGCACGGCGTGACGAAGGGTTTCGAGCGCAAGCTGACGCTGGTTGGCGTTGGTTACCGCGCGCAGGCGCAAGGCGACAAGCTGAATCTGTCGCTGGGTTTCTCGCACCCGGTGGTGCACCAGATGCCGGCTGGCGTCAAGGCAGAAACCCCGTCGCAAACCGAAATCGTGATCAAGGGGATCAACAAGCAACAAGTCGGTCAAGTCGCGGCAGAAGTGCGCGGCTACCGTCCGCCGGAGCCCTACAAGGGCAAGGGCGTGCGTTACGCCGACGAGGTTGTGATCCTCAAAGAAACGAAGAAGAAGTAAGGGTGCGCAATCATGGATAAGACTCAATCTCGCCTGCGCCGCGCTCGTCAGACGCGTATCAAGATCGCTGAGCTGCAGGTCGCGCGTCTCGCCGTGCATCGCACGAACACGCACATCTACGCACAAGTGTTCTCGCCGTGCGGCACCAAGGTGCTCGCCAGCGCGTCGACGCTCGAAGCCGAAGTGCGTGCGCAACTGGCTGATCAATCGGGCAAGGGCGGCAACGTTGCTGCTGCGACCCTGATCGGCAAGCGCATTGCAGAAAAGGCTAAGGCTGCCGGCATCGAATCCGTCGCCTTCGACCGTTCGGGTTTCCGTTACCACGGCCGCGTGAAAGCGCTGGCTGATGCGGCGCGCGAAGCCGGACTCAAGTTCTAAGGGAAGAATTCGTCATGGCAAAGATGCAAGCTAAAGTTCAGGCTGACGAACGCGACGACGGCCTTCGTGAAAAGATGATCTCGGTCAACCGCGTGACCAAGGTCGTGAAGGGGGGCCGTATTCTCGGCTTCGCTGCACTGACCGTGGTTGGCGACGGTGATGGTCGCGTCGGTATGGGCAAGGGCAAGGCGAAGGAAGTGCCGGTTGCTGTCCAGAAGGCGATGGAGCAGGCCCGCCGCAACATGTTCAAGGTGCCGCTGAAGAACGGTACCCTGCAACACGAAGTGCACGGTAAGCACGGCGCATCGATGGTCCTCCTCGCTCCGGCGAAGGACGGTACCGGTGTGATCGCTGGCGGTCCGATGCGTGCAGTGTTCGACGTGATGGGCGTGCAGAACGTCGTGGCCAAGAGCCACGGTTCGACGAATCCGTACAACCTCGTTCGTGCGACGCTCGACGGCCTGCGCAAGCAGTCCACGCCGGCCGACATCGCTGCGAAGCGTGGCAAGTCCGTCGAAGAAATTCTGGGCTAAAGGTGGACACCATGTCTGATAAAACTGTCAAGGTCCAGCTCGTCAAGAGCCTGATCGGCACCCGCGAATCGCACCGTGCAACGGTGCGTGGTCTGGGCCTGCGCCGACTCAACTCGGTTAGCGAGTTGCAGGATACGCCGGCTGTGCGCGGCATGATCAACAAGGTTTCGTACCTCGTTAAGGTCATCAGCTAAGCGGCTGACCAGGACTCAAGGAGTTGATAATGGAATTGAATAACCTGAAGCCGGCTGAAGGCGCGAAGCATGCAAAGCGTCGCGTTGGCCGCGGCATCGGCTCCGGCCTCGGCAAGACCGCTGGCCGTGGTCACAAGGGTCAGAAGTCGCGTTCGGGCGGCTTTCACAAGGTTGGCTTCGAAGGCGGTCAAATGCCGCTGCAACGTCGCCTGCCGAAGCGTGGCTTCACCTCGCTGACGAAGGAATTCGTCGGTGAAGTGCGTCTCTCGGATATCGAGAAGCTGCCGGTCGACGAAATCGATCTGCTGGCTCTCAAGCAAGCCGGCTTGGTCGGCGAGCTGATCCGTAGCGCCAAGATCATTGCAACGGGCGAGCTCAAGCGCAAGGTCGTTGTGAAGGGTCTGGGTGCGACGAAGAGCGCACGCGCTGCTATCGAAGCAGCCGGTGGCTCGTTTGCCGAGTAACGCGCAAGTTATTTGCCGGCACTAGCATTTGCATCGGAGAAGGTACTTGGCTAACAGCCCGAGTCTCGCAAAACCCGGTCGCAGCGCGGCGAAGTTTGGCGATCTGCGTCGGCGAGCAGTGTTCCTGCTGCTGGCGCTGGTCGTCTATCGTATCGGCGCGCACATTCCGGTGCCGGGTATCGACCCGGACCAACTGGCGAAGCTGTTCCAAAGCCAGTCGGGCGGCATCCTTGGCATGTTCAACATGTTCTCGGGTGGCGCACTTTCGCGGTTCACGATTTTCGCGCTGGGGATCATGCCGTACATTTCGGCGTCGATCATCATGCAGTTGCTGGCGATTGTCTCGCCGCAGCTCGAGGCGTTGAAAAAGGAAGGGCAGGCAGGCCAACGGAAGATTACGCAGTACACGCGGGTCTTCACGGTTGTGCTGGCGACCTTTCAGGCGTTCGGCATTGCCGTCGCGCTGGAAAATCAGCCGGGCCTCGTGATCGATCCGGGGATGGTGTTCCGGTTGACGACGGTCGTAACGCTGGTGACCGGCACGATGTTCCTGATGTGGCTGGGTGAGCAGATCACGGAGCGCGGGCTTGGCAACGGTATCTCGATCATCATTTTCGGTGGTATTGCGGCCGGTTTCCCGAACGCAATCGGTGGTCTCTTTGAACTGGTGCGAACCGGCTCGATGAGCATCATCTCGGCGATTATCGTCGTCGCGCTGATTGCCGCTGTGACGTATCTGGTGGTGTTCATCGAACGCGGCCAGCGCAAGATTCTTGTGAATTACGCGAAACGCCAAGTGGGCAACAAGATTTACGGTGGCCAGTCTTCGCATTTGCCGCTGAAGCTGAACATGTCGGGTGTGATTCCGCCGATCTTCGCATCGTCGATCATTCTCTTCCCGGCAACCATCCTGAACTGGTTCAGTTCGGGTTCGCGCACCAGCTGGTTCGCAGACACGTTGCACAACGTGGCCGAGGCCTTGAAGCCTGGTCAACCCGTGTACGTGTTGCTGTACGCGTTGGCGATCGTCTTCTTCTGTTTCTTCTACACCGCACTGGTGTTCAACAGCAGAGAAACGGCCGACAACCTGAAAAAGAGTGGCGCTTTCGTCCCAGGCATCCGCCCGGGCGATCAGACAGCGCGATATATCGACCGCATCCTCACGCGTCTGACGCTGGCCGGTGCGATCTACATCGTGTTCGTTTGCCTGCTGCCCGAATTTCTGGTGCTGCGCTGGAACGTGCCGTTTTATTTTGGTGGAACGTCGCTGCTGATCATTGTCGTCGTCACAATGGATTTCATGGCGCAGGTGCAGTCGTACGTTATGTCGCAACAGTATGAATCGCTGCTGAAGAAAGCTAATTTCAAAGGCGGCGGCGTCCCGATGCGTTGAAAGGACTTATGGCCAAAGACGATGTTATCCAGATGCAGGGCGAAGTAATCGAGAACCTGCCTAACGCTACCTTCAGGGTGAAGCTGGAAAACGGCCATGTCGTATTGGGACACATATCCGGCAAGATGCGGATGCATTACATCCGAATTCTGCCGGGCGACAAGGTGACGGTTGAATTGACGCCTTACGATCTGTCGCGTGCGCGGATCGTGTTCCGGGCGAAGTGATTTGAAAAAAGGGTAATATCATGAAAGTGATGGCATCGGTTAAGCGCATTTGCCGCAATTGCAAGATCATCAAGCGCAAAGGCGTTGTGCGCGTGATTTGCAGCTCTGATCCGCGCCACAAACAGCGTCAAGGCTGAACGCCGCGCTTTTGCTTGCGCTTTTTGTTTGAGGAAAAACAATGGCTCGTATCGCAGGGGTTAACATCCCGAATCACCAGCATACCGAAATCGGCCTGACGGCTATTTACGGTATCGGCCGCACGCGCTCGCGCGACATTTGCGTCGCTGCTGGTGTGGCATTTTCGAAGAAGGTCAAAGACCTGAACGACGCAGACCTCGAAAAGCTGCGTGAAGAAGTCGGCAAGTTCATCGTCGAAGGTGATCTGCGTCGTGAAACGACGATGAACATCAAGCGCTTGATGGATCTCGGCTGCTATCGTGGCGTGCGGCATCGTAAGGGTCTTCCCCTGCGCGGCCAGCGTACGCGTACGAATGCCCGTACGCGCAAGGGTCCGCGTCGTGCAGCGCAGTCGCTGAAGAAGTAAGCGGAACTGACAGTTACAGGAAAACGTAATGGCTAAGGCTTCGAACAACTCCGCGGCGCAACGCGTTCGCAAGAAGGTCAAGAAGAACGTCGCCGAGGGCGTGGTTCACGTTCACGCGTCGTTCAACAACACCATCATCACGATCACCGACCGTCAAGGCAACGCGCTTGCTTGGGCAACGTCGGGTGGTCAGGGCTTCAAGGGTTCGCGTAAGTCGACCCCGTTTGCAGCTCAGGTTGCAGCTGAATCGGCTGGCCGCGTGGCGATGGAATACGGCGTGAAGAACCTCGAAGTGCGGATCAAGGGCCCTGGTCCTGGCCGTGAATCGGCGGTGCGCGCGCTGCATGGTCTTGGTATCAAGATCACCGCGATCTCCGACGTGACGCCGGTCCCGCACAACGGCTGCCGTCCGCCGAAGCGTCGTCGTATCTAAGACGCTGGTTTTTGCGAGCGCCTGTTGCCGCTTTGCGCGGTGGCGGGCTGCGCGCGTTACTGAATTGACTAAGCCCACCGTTCGACCCAAAGGGTTCGGACTAGCGTGAGTGGATACACTCGCGTGATTATTCACAGAAGGAATCAACGTGGCACGTTATATCGGCCCTAAGGCCAAGCTGTCCCGCCGTGAAGGCACCGACCTCTTCCTGAAGAGCGCCCGCCGCTCGCTCGCCGACAAGTGCAAGCTTGACAGCAAGCCTGGTCAGCACGGCCGCACCTCGGGCGCACGTACGTCCGACTACGGCACGCAGCTTCGCGAAAAGCAAAAAGTGAAGCGCATTTACGGTGTGCTCGAGCGCCAGTTCCGCCGCTACTTCGCTGAAGCAGATCGCCTGAAGGGCAACACGGGTGAAAACCTGCTGCAACTGCTCGAGTCGCGTCTGGACAACGTCGTGTATCGCATGGGTTTCGGCTCGACGCGCGCTGAAGCACGTCAGCTCGTGGGCCACAAGGCGATCACAGTGAACGGCGTCGTGACGAACATCCCGTCGATGCAAGTGAAGGCTGGCGACATCGTCGCCGTGCGCGAACAGAAGCGCAAGCAGGCTCGTATCATCGAAGCCCTGTCGCTCGCTGAGCAAGGCGGTATGCCGAGCTGGGTCGCGGTCGACGCGAAGAAGTTTGAAGGTACCTTCAAGCAGAAGCCGGAACGCAGCGACATCGCTGGCGACATCAACGAAAGCCTGATCGTCGAATTGTATTCGCGGTAATCGGATTGACTGCCGGGGCGGCCCGATTGCGTTGTGCAAGGGGCCGTCTCGGCTGTTTATTTTCAGGTTGTTACCGGTCAGCCTTATCGGTGTAACGAGCCGAGGGTATTGAAAAGGAAAACCTATGCAAACCAGTTTGTTGAAGCCCAAGATCATCGCAGTTGAATCGCTTGGCGAGAGCCACGCGAAAGTGGTCATGGAACCGTTTGAACGCGGTTATGGCCACACCTTGGGTAACGCGCTTCGGCGCGTACTGTTGTCGTCGATGGTGGGCTACGCGCCGACCGAAGTGACGATCGCAGGCGTCGTGCATGAGTATTCGACGCTCGACGGTGTGCAAGAGGATGTGGTCAACCTGTTGTTGAACCTGAAGGGTGTCGTCTTCAAGCTGCATAACCGTGACGAAGTGACGGTTACGCTGCGCAAGGAAGGCGAAGGCGTGGTCACTGCCGGCGATATCGAACTCGCACACGATTGCGAAGTCATCAACCCGGATCACGTGATTGCGCACCTGTCGAAGGGCGGCAAGCTCGACGTGCAGATCAAGGTCGAAAAGGGCCGCGGCTATGTGCCGGGCAACGTGCGTCGTTACGGCGAAGAGTCGGCCAAGATCATCGGCCGTATCGTGCTGGACGCGTCGTTCTCGCCGGTTCGCCGCGTGAGCTACGCGGTCGAAAGCGCTCGCGTTGAGCAGCGCACCGACCTCGACAAGCTCGTGATGAACATCGAAACCAACGGTGTGATTTCGCCGGAAGAAGCGATCCGTCAATCGGCTCGCATTCTGGTCGATCAACTGTCGGTGTTCGCGGCTCTGGAAGGTACGGAAGCTGCGGCTGAAGCGCCGTCGCGCGCACCGCAGATCGATCCGATCCTGCTGCGTCCGGTCGATGACCTCGAACTGACAGTTCGTTCCGCGAACTGCCTGAAGGCCGAGAACATCTACTATATCGGCGACCTGATCCAGCGCACGGAAAACGAGCTGCTCAAGACGCCGAACCTTGGCCGCAAGTCGCTGAACGAAATCAAGGAAGTTCTGGCGTCGCGTGGTCTGACGCTCGGTATGAAGCTCGAAAACTGGCCGCCGGCTGGTCTCGACAAGTAATTTCGGGTGTAGCCCGCGAGTCGTTCCGCTGTACTGTACTGGCAAAGACGCGGATTTTCCTTTAAAATCCGCGTCTTGTCTTTTTTCACTACCGGCCCGTGCACTCTCACCGCCTGCATGTCGATGCAGCGAAACGAGCGCGATAGAAGAGCTGGACCAAAACTTTGAACTGAAGGAATTAACATGCGTCACCGTCATGGTCTGCGGAAACTGAACCGCACGAGCAGCCACCGTCTGGCAATGCTCCGTAACATGTCCAACTCGCTGATCGAGCACGAAGTCATCAAGACCACGCTGCCGAAAGCAAAAGAACTCCGTAAAGTCGTCGAGCCGCTGATCACGCTCGGCAAGAAGCCGTCGCTGGCAAACCGTCGTCTCGCGTTCAACCGCCTGCGCGATCGTGACTCGGTCACGAAGCTGTTCGACGTGCTCGGTCCGCGCTACGCAAATCGTCCGGGCGGCTACCTGCGCGTCCTGAAGTTCGGCTTCCGCGTTGGCGATAACGCACCGATGGCACTGGTCGAACTGCTCGACCGTCCGGAAGTTGAAGAAGTTGAAGTGCAAGAAGCTGAATAAGCTTTTTTAGCTTCGAGAAAAAGCCAGGCACCTAGCCTGGCTTTTTTGTTTTCCACGCCTGACTCCTGATCGCCACACGCAAACAGCGCCTCGGCAGCGGCCAAATGCAGCGGGCAGCGATCTGCGGGGCGGAAGGACCCGGTGATACGATATGGGTCTGAATCGCGCGTCGCCGGAGTTTTTTGTGAGTGTGAATGTGACCTTGATGCTGACGACTGTGCCGGATGCGGCCGTCGCTCAGAAGCTCGCTGCGGAGGCGCTCGCCGCCCGTCTTTGTGCGTGCGTGACGCAACTCGGCAGCGTGCAGTCGAGTTATCACTGGCAGGGTGCAGTCGAGACTGCCGAGGAAATCCAGTTGCTGTTCAAGACCAGCCTGGCACGCGCGCCCGAACTCGAGCAGTACATCCAGGCTCACCATCCCTACGACACGCCGGAGATCCTTTGCTGGCAAGCGACGGCATCGGCCGCGTACGGCCAGTGGATCACTGCTGAAACCCAACGTACTCTCCATGTTTAACGGTCTCGACCGACGTGCGCGAGATGTCCTGCGCGTCGTATTCTTCCTGCTCGGCTGCGCGATGCTCGCGCAATTCGCCATGCCTGCCCGTGCCGCAGACGACTTTCTCGACCCCGCCGTCGCATTCAAATTCAGCGCGACCGAGCAGCCCGGCGAAGTCGACGTGACATACAAGATCGCGGACGGCTACTACATGTACCGCGAGCGCTTTGCATTCGCGACCCGAAACGGCACGGTCACGCTCGGTGAGCCGCAATTGCCGGCGGGTCACGTCAAGTTCGATCAGACGTTCAACAAGAACGTCGAAACCTATCGCAACGAGTTGACGATCCGCATTCCGGTCAAACAGGCCACGGGCCCATTCGATCTGGCGGTGACGTCGCAAGGTTGTGCCGACGCCGGCATTTGTTATCCGCCGATGGAGCGCGTGTATCACGTGAGCGGCGCGGCTTTGCAGCCTGCTGGCAGCGGGGCGCCCGCCGTGGCCACCCAGCAATCCACGGCGGACGACGAGCCCTGGTATGAGCGCGCCACCAGCGCCGACTATGCCCAGTCGCTGCTGCAGCGCGGCGGCTTCTTCGCGATCGTCGGGCTGTATTTCGTGGCCGGCGCGATTCTGAGCCTGTTGCCGTGTTCGTATCCGATGATCCCTATCCTGTCGGCGATCATCATCGGTGAAGGCGCACGAGTCACGCGTGGACGCGGTTTCGCGCTGTCGCTCGCCTATGTGGTCGGCATGGCGCTCGTGTACACCGCGCTCGGCGTCGCGGCGGCACTCGTTGGGCAGAGTCTCGGCGCGTGGTTGCAGAACCCGTGGGTGCTCGGCGCGTTCGGCGTGTTGCTGACGATTTTCGCGCTGCTGTTGATCTCCGGTGTCGACATCGAACTGCCGGCGCGCTGGCGGGATCGCATGTCGAGCGCGTCGGCGGGACGCTCGGGCGGCAAATTTACCGCTGTCGCTGTGATGGGTGCGCTTTCCGCGCTGGTGGTCGGCGCGTGCATGACTGCTCCGCTCTTTGCCGTGCTCGCGTTTATCGCGCATACCGGCAACGCCGTGCTCGGCGGTGCCGCGCTGTTCTCGATGGGTATCGGGCTCGGCGTGCCGCTGCTGATCCTCGGTCTCGGCGCAGGCACGTTCCTGCCGCGCGCGGGTGCGTGGATGGACGGCGTGAAGGTGTTCTTCGGCGTCGTGCTGCTCGCTGCCGCGCTGTGGATCGTTTGGCCGGTGCTGGGCGCGGCAGCGACCATGCTGTTGAGCGCACTCTGGCTGCTGATCGCGGCGGCCGCGCTCGGGCTTTTTTCAGCGCCGATCGCCGGCGGATCGGTATGGCGCCGGCTCGGCCGCGCGGTCGGGGTGGTGATGGCCGTATGGGCGGCGACATTGCTGGTCGGTCTGGCGGCGGGATCGTCGGACCCACTGCGGCCGCTCGCGGTCCTCGCGGCGCGCGGCGGCGTCGAGGCAACGGCCGCCAATGGGCCCGATTCCACTGGTGCGGCGCCACAGAGCGATTTGACGTTCGCGCCGGTACGTTCGTCGGATCAACTCGACCAGGCCGTCAAAACCGCCGCACAGCCCGCCATGCTCGATTTCTACGCGGACTGGTGTGTGAGCTGCAAGGAAATGGAGAAGTTCACCTTCAGCGACCCGCGCGTCCAGGCAAAACTGAAGCAGATGAAGCTGCTGCGCGCCGATGTCACCGCGAACAATACCGACGATCAGGCGCTGCTCAAGCGCTTCGATCTGTTCGGGCCGCCGGGCATCATTTTCTTCGACCCGGGCGGCAAGGAAGTACTGCGGGTTGTCGGCTACGAGTCGGCGGATAAATTTCTTCGCACGCTGGATCGGGTGAAGCCGGCCGGCGTGTAGTGGGGTGTGCCGCAGGTGGCGCTCCTGCGCCGCATCGCCTGAAGAAGACCTGCATAAAAAACGGCGGCTCGACCACGCGGTCTGCCGCCGTTCTTCGTTGCATCAACCAGCAGGCGAGCGCTAAATCGCGCTCAAGCTACTGCGCGCTGCGGCCTACTTCTGCGAACGCAAAATTCGCGCGGCATCGAGCGCGAAATACGTCAGCACGCCGTCCGCACCAGCCCGCTTGAACGCGAGCAGCGATTCCATCATCACCTTGTCGTGATCGAGCCAGCCGTTCTGCGCGGCGGCCTTCAGCATCGCGTATTCGCCGCTTACCTGATACACGTAGGTCGGGAACTGGAACTCGTCCTTCACGCGGCGCACGATGTCGAGATACGGCATGCCCGGTTTGACCATCACCATATCCGCGCCTTCGTTGATGTCCGCCTGCACTTCGCGCAGCGCCTCGTTCGAATTGGCCGGGTCCATCTGGTACGTCATCTTGTTGCTCTTGCCGAGGTTCGTCGCCGAACCGACGGCGTCGCGGAACGGGCCGTAGAACGCCGAAGCGTACTTCGCCGCGTAAGCCATGATGCGCGTGTGGATGTGGTTCTCGCTCTCGAGCATCTCGCGGATCGCGCCGATGCGGCCGTCCATCATGTCCGACGGCGCGACGATGTCGACGCCGGCCTCAGCCTGCGCGCGCGCCTGTTCGACGAGGATCTCGACGGTATCGTCGTTGATCACATAGCCGGCTTCGTCGAGCACGCCGTCCTGGCCGTGACTCGTGTACGGATCGAGTGCGACGTCGGTGAGCACGCCGAGATCGGGGAAATTCTTTTTCAGCTCGCGGACGGCGCGCGGAATCAGGCCGGCAGGGTTGGCCGCCTCGCGGCCATCGGGCGTCTTCAGCGACGGCTCGATCGCGGGAAACAGCGACAGGACCGGCACGCCCAGCTCGACGCATTGCTCGGCGACGCCCATCAGCAGGTCGACCGATACACGCTCGACGCCCGGCATCGACGGCACGGCCTGACGCACATTCGTGCCTTCGACGATGAAGACGGGGTAGATCAGATCGTTGGTGGTGAGGATGTTTTCGCGCATCATGCGACGCGAGAAGTCGTCATGGCGCATGCGGCGCGGACGGTGGTGAGGATAGAAGCTCATATCGAATCGAGGATCGTGGATGGGTGGAGTGGACACGTAGCGCCTGCCTCCGCTCCCGGAAACTTTTCGAGACAATGGTATATCATACCGATCGAGCAAGGCGCCTTGCGCTGACCTCCCCGCTTCTCCTCCCTGAGCGGGTGCCTGTCGTTTTTTCGATTAGGCTGTTTAACCCGCCGTTCAAGCGGCGGGTTTTTTTATGGGCGGCCGGAAAGTGCGGTCTTAGCCGCCATTTCATGGTTTCCGGTGCCGGTTGGCATTCATTCGGCGGTCTGCGTATCGGCCGCCGCCTCGGGAATCAGCCAGCTTTCGATCAGCGCATGCGCCTCATCGAGCCCGGTGCGCTTGAGCGCCGAGAACAGTTGCGCGCTCAGTTCACCGCGATAGCCGGCGGCGCGGTATTCGGCCAATCCCTTCTGGGCGGTGCGCAACGCGTTCGTGCTTTCCTGGCGCGTCAATTTGTCGCATTTGGTCAGCAGCGTGTGGATCGGCTTGCCGGTCGGCGCGAACCACTCGATCATGCGCCGGTCCAGCTCCGTCAGCGGCCGGCGCGAGTCCATCATCAGGATCATGCCGCGCAACTGCGAGCGCGATTGCAGATAGGTGGACAGCAGCGCTTCCCAGTGCGCCTTCGCCGCCCCCGGCACTTCCGCATAGCCGTAGCCGGGCAGGTCGACGAGATAGCCCGTCAGTTCGTCCACCTTGCCCACCGAAAAATAGTTGATGTGCTGCGTGCGGCCGGGCGTCTTACTCGCGAACGCGAGCCGCTTCTGATTGCAGAGCACATTGATCGCGGTCGATTTGCCCGCGTTCGAGCGTCCGGCAAAAGCGATTTCGGGCTGCGCGGTTGCGGGCAGATCGCGCAGATGATTGACGGTAGTGAAGAAACGGGATTCGTGGAGCAGGAAGGGCATGGTGGAAGCCAGATGGAAGACGCCGCGGAACTCGCAGCGGGAACGGGGTCAAGCCCGACTGGCGTCTAAGCGATTAGCGAGTTATTGTACAATACGATGGTTTACTGAAAACCTGAGGGGGCCGCCCCACGTGCCTTGGGGGCTCCTGGCGGTCACTCGGTCGCCGTCGTCGTACTTTGCAGAACCTCTAAAATCCCACAAGACGAGACAGGGTGTGCGAATGAATCGACTGTGCAAGACTCTGATGGTGCTTCACGTAGCGGCAGGTCTTTCAGGTTTGGCAATTCAGGCACGAGCAGCAGATCCGGCGAAACCGGACGTCAATCGGGGGCAGGCAATCGCCATGCAGGTCTGCGCGTCATGCCACGGGGCAGACGGCAACAGCGCCGGTGGTGCCTATCCGAAGCTGGCGGGCCAGCATCCTGAGTATCTCGTCAAGCAGCTCAGAGATTTCAAGACGCAGCCGGGCGCCAGGCAGCCCGCGCGCAACAATGCGATCATGGCGGGCATGGCTGCGGCGCTGTCCGATCAGGACATGGTCAACGTCGCTGCCTACTTCTCGACGCAGACGCCGAAGCCCGGCTATGCGCATAACAAGAACACTGTCGCACTCGGTCAGCAGATTTATCGCGGCGGCATCGCCGACCGGGGCGTGCCGGCCTGCGCAAGCTGCCATGGTCCCACCGGTCAAGGCATCCCGTCGCAGTTCCCGCATTTGTCGGGACAGTGGGCCGAGTACTCGGTGGCGCAGTTGACCGCGTTTGCCCAAGGGCCGGGCGCGCGTAATAACAACGACGCGATGCATGCGATAGCATCGCGTTTGTCGGACAACGAGATCAAGGCCGTCGCCGATTACATCGCGGGCTTGCATTAGGAATCCGCACGCGGAATGCAACCGGCTCGGCGAGGCCGGTAAAAACAAGAAAAGGGTGAGGGTGTCGTCTCTACGATAGCCCTGCACCCTTTTTTGCTGTTCAGTCGGAGTTTGAATGAGCGTCACCACGTCGGGTCTGCAGTCGAAGTCGAGCAATCGCGTCTTGCGCAGTACCGTCGAGCTTCTGAGCTCGATGCGTTTCGCCATTGCACTGCTCGTGATTCTGTCGATCGCTAGCATCATCGGCACCGTCCTCACGCAGGACGATCCGTATCCCAACTACGTCAACCAGTTCGGCCCGTTCTGGGCGGACATCTTCCGCGCGCTGAGCCTTTACACGGTGTACAGCTCGTGGTGGTTCATGCTGATTCTCGGCTTCCTGATGGTGTCGGTGTCGCTGTGCGTGATCCGCAATGCGCCGAAGATGCTCGCCGACGCGAAGAGCTGGAAGGACAAGGTCCGCGAAGGCAGCCTGCGTGCGTTTCATCACAAGGGCGAGTTCGCGGTGCACGGCACGCGCGCGCAGACCTCGGCGGTGCTCGCCAGGCTCTCGGCGAAGCTCGGCTACAAGTTCGTCACGCGCGAGTCGGAAGGCGCGACGCTGATCGCCGCGAAGCGCGGCGCGCTGACGAAGTTCGGCTACATTTCCGCGCACCTCGCGATCGTCGTGATCTGCCTCGGCGGCCTGCTCGACAGCAACCTGCCGATCAAGCTGCAGATGTGGCTGTTCGACAAGTCGCCGATCAACTCGAACACGGTCATCAACGAGATTCCGCCCGAGCATCGGCTGTCGCAATCGAACCCGACGTTCCGCGGCTACGCGTGGGTCCCCGAAGGGCAGCACGTGTCGACGGCGATCCTGAACCAGCCCAACGGCTCGCTGATCCAGGACCTGCCGTTTTCGATCGAGCTGAACAAGTTCATCGTCGATTACTACTCGACCGGCATGCCGAAGCTGTTCGCAAGCGACATCGTCGTGATCGATCACAAGACCGGCGCGCGCGTGCCGGCGCGCGTCGAGGTCAACAAGCCGTTCGAATACGACGGCGTGTCGATTTACCAGTCGAGCTTCCAGGACGGCGGCTCGCAAATGCAGATGACCGCCTACCCGATGTCGGGTCCGAGCGCGAAGACCGCGCCGTTCGGCGGCACGATCGGCGGCAGCGCGCCGCTGAGCACGGCCACGCCGCTCGCTGACGGGCAGACCGTCGAGTTCACCGACTTCCGCGCGATCAACGTCGAAAACATCTCGAACGGCAGCGGCCAGAACGACGCGCGCGGCGTCGCCGCGCATCACTCGCTGAAGGAAGCGTTCGACGAGCGCCTCGGCTCCGGCGCGAAGACCTCGAAGCCGCTCGATCTGCACAACGTCGGCCCGTCGGTGCAGTACAAGATTCGCGGCAAGGATGGCCAGGCGCGCGAGTACAACAATTACATGCTGCCGGTCGACGTGAACGGCGAAAAGATGTTCCTCGCCGGCATGCGCCTGAACCCCGACGACCCGTTCCGCTACCTGCGCATTCCGGCCGACAGCGGCGGCACGCTCAAGGAGTGGATGGGCCTGCGCGCGACGCTCGAAGACCCCGCGAAACGCGCCACGGCCGCGCACCAGTTCGCGCAGCGCTCGGTGCCGGGCTCGAATGCCGAACTGCAGCAACATCTCGAGGAAAGCGCGCTGCGGGTGCTGACCCTTTTTGCGGGCGCCGACAGCAGCCTGAAGATGCCGAATGGCGAAACGCCCGGCGGTTTCCAGGCGATCGCCGGTTTTATCGACCATTCGGTGCCGAAGGGCGAGCAGGAAAAGGCTGCGAGCCTGCTGCTGCGCATGCTCGAAGGCGTGACGTGGGACTTGTGGCAACTGTCGCGCCAGCAACTCGGCGAGCCCGCCGCGCCGGCCAACGCGGACTCGAGCCGCTTCATCCAGAGTTCGCTCAACGCGATATCCGACAGCTTTCTGTATGGATCGCCCGTCTATTTGCAGCTTGACTCATTCAAGCAGGTGCAAGCTTCGGTATTTCAGTTGACGCGCGCGCCTGGCAAAAAAGTCGTGTATCTTGGCAGCCTGCTTCTCGTGTTGGGCATCTTTTCGATGTTCTATGTCCGCGAACGGCGTCTGTGGTTCTGGCTCAAGGATACCGAGCACGGCACGAACGTCGTGATGGCGATGTCGAGTGCGCGCAAGACGCTCGACTTCGAAAAGGAGTTCGTCCAGACGCGCGACGCCGTAGGCGCCGCACTGGGCGCGAAACTCAGCGCAGCAGCCGACGCCGGCCCGTCCGCTCAGGCCGGCGCGCCAAGCTCACAGGATTCGACCCGGTAAGATCATGGACTTGACTCACGTTTCCTCATCCGCTTCTTCTCCCGCTTCCGCCGCGCGTGCCGACAAGGCGTTCGCGGGCGGCACGCCCGAACAGCTTCCGTACTACGACGAACGGCCGTTCCTGAAACGGCTCGGTATCGTCGACTGGCTGTTCGCGCTGGTGCTCGTCGGCGGCGCCGGGTTCGCGCTGTCGCGCTATCACCCGTTCATGAACTACTACGACAAACTGGTGCTGGTGTGCTCGGTGCCGGTTTTCGTCGTGCTCGGCTGGCGCTGGAAGCCGGTGCGTCCGCTGATGGTGGGGATCGCCGCGCTGTCGCTGTTCGCAATCCAGATCTATCACGGCGATCTGAGCCGCGCCGACAACGCGTTCTTCCTCAAATACTTCCTGTCGAGCCAGTCCGCGATCCTGTGGATGAGCGCGCTGTTCGTATTTGCGACCGTGTTCTACTGGATCGCGCTGCTGTCGCGCTCGCCGACCGGCGCCGCGATCGGCTCGAAAATGACGTGGGCGGCTGTGCTGATGGGCTTCGTCGGCATGATGGTGCGCTG
The DNA here is from genome assembly GCF_017105025.1 of Paraburkholderia sp. Ac-20336. Taxonomy (NCBI): domain Bacteria; kingdom Pseudomonadati; phylum Pseudomonadota; class Betaproteobacteria; order Burkholderiales; family Burkholderiaceae; genus Paraburkholderia; species Paraburkholderia sp. Ac-20336. The sequence goes on from NZ_JAAGPS010000014.1 coordinate 44,009, forward strand.
GTACGAGTCGTACCTGATCGGCGCGGATGTCGGCCATATTCCGATCTCGAACCTCTATGAAGTGTTCGTGCTGTTCAGCCTGATTACGGCGCTGTTCTATCTGTACTACGAGCAGCACTACAACACGCGTGCGCTCGGCGCATTCGTGCTGCTCGTAATCAGCGCGGCGGTCGGCTTCCTGATGTGGTATTCGGTCGCACGCGATGCGCAGCAGATCCAGCCGCTCGTGCCGGCGCTGCAAAGCTGGTGGATGAAGATTCACGTGCCGGCGAACTTCATCGGCTACGGCAGCTTCGCGCTGTCGGCGATGGTCGGCGTCGCGTATCTGGCGAAGGAACGCGGCATACTCGCGGATCGTCTGCCCGAGCTCGAGGTGCTCGACGACGTGATGTACAAGTCGATCGCGGTCGGTTTCGCGTTCTTCACGATCGCGACGATTCTCGGCGCGCTATGGGCCGCCGAAGCGTGGGGCGGCTACTGGAGCTGGGACCCGAAGGAAACGTGGGCGCTGATCGTCTGGCTGAACTACGCGGCGTGGCTGCATATGCGTCTGATGAAAGGCCTGCGCGGCGCGGTGGCCGCATGGTGGGCGCTGACCGGCCTGCTGGTCACGACGTTCGCGTTCCTCGGCGTGAACATGTTCCTGTCGGGCTTGCATAGTTACGGCAAGCTGTAAGATCGGCCGCGCTGCACCGACTAAAAACCGCCGAGTGCCTGGTCACCGGCGGTTTTTTCATGGCGGACGGAATATCCGCTGCATCCAGACGTTTGCCGTTCGAGTGCCTGCGCCAGTACCGGCGCGGGGATTGGCGTCAATACCGCGGATGACAGATGCCCCCGAACGGGCGATCATCAATACGGCCCTGCGACGCGCGCGACGCGGCGGGGCAGCAAGGAGCAGCACCATGTGGATCAAGCGAAGCGACAGCATTCAACTGACCGGCGATGACATCGCGCGCAGCGAAATCACGCCGCGGCATGTCTTCGAGAACCGGCGGCGCATTCTGCAGGCGGCGGGCGCGATGGCGCTCGGCAGCCTGATCGGCGTGAGCGGAGAGGCACTTGCGACGTACTCGTCACCGGACCCGAAGGCGCAGAAACTCGCGGCGAAAACGAACACGAAGTTCGTCGCGCTGGACAAGATCACGCCGTACAAGGACATCACGACCTACAACAACTTCTACGAGTTCGGCACCGACAAATCCGATCCCGCGCAGAACGCGGGCACGCTGCGCCCGCACCCGTGGAAGGTGAGCGTCGAGGGGGCGATCAAGAACCCGAAGGTGTACGACATCGACGAATTGCTGAAGCTCGCGCCGCTCGAGGAACGCGTGTACCGGCTGCGTTGCGTCGAAGGCTGGTCGATGGTGATTCCGTGGATCGGCGTGTCGCTGTCGGAACTGATCAAACGCGTCGAGCCGACCGGCAACGCGAAGTACGTGCAGTTCATCACGCTCGCCGATCCGTCGCAGATGCCGGGGTTGTCGACACCCGTGCTCGACTGGCCCTATTCCGAAGGCCTGCGCATGGACGAAGCGATGCATCCGCTGACGCTGCTGACGATGGGCGTCTACGGCCAGGTGCTGCCGAACCAGAACGGCGCGCCGGTGCGTGTTGTGGTGCCATGGAAGTACGGCTTCAAGAGCGCGAAGTCGCTCGTGAAAATCCGTTTCGTCGAGAAGCAGCCGCCGACCAGCTGGAACACGTATGCGTCGAACGAATACGGCTTTTATTCGAACGTGAATCCGAACGTCGATCATCCGCGCTGGAGCCAGGCGACCGAACGGCGCATCGGCGAGGACGGTTTTTTCACGCCGAAGCGCAAGACGCTGATGTTCAACGGCTACGGCGATCAGGTCGCATCGCTCTATCAGGGCATGGACCTGAAGAAGAATTTCTGAGGCGACGGCGATGACGATGACTTCCGACACGCAATCCGTCACCCGGAACGAACCCGCGACGCAAGGGGCGACCTCGGCCGCGCGAGCGAAAGCGTCGGCGGCGCAGCGGCCCGTGGGCGGCGCGCGCTGGATCGTGCCGGCCAAGGTCGCGGTGTTCATCGCGGCGCTGTATCCGCTCGCGCGCATCGTGCTGTTCGGCATGACCGACCGGCTCGGCGCGAATCCGATCGAGTTCATCACACGCTCGACGGGCCTGTGGACGCTCGTGTTCCTCTGCATCACGCTGGCGGTGACGCCGCTGCGCCGCCTCACCGGTGTCGCCGCGTTGCTGCGCTTGCGGCGCATGCTCGGTCTTTATGCGTTCTTCTACGCGGCGCTGCATTTCACCACCTACCTCTGGTTCGACAAGTGGTTCGATCTCGCGGCGATTCTGAAGGACATCGGCAAGCGGCCGTTCATCACGGTGGGCTTCGCGGCGTTCGTGCTGCTGATCGCGCTCGCGGCCACCTCGCCGCGCGCGATGGTGCGCAAGCTCGGGCGTCGCTGGCAGACGCTGCATCGCGCGATCTACGCGATCGGCGTGCTCGCGATCCTGCACTTCTGGTGGATGAAGGCCGGCAAGCACGATCTGCTGCTGCCGAAGATTTACGGCGCGATCATGATCGCGCTGCTCGGCTGGCGTCTGGTGGTGTGGCTGCGCGAGCGGAGTCTGAAAACGCGGCGACGGTGACGGCGAGCGCTCGGCTTACGCTGCTTGGGTGGCGATAGCGCTCAATAGCAAAAAGGCGATGCCGTAGTGGCATCGCCTTTTTGCTTTTTGCTGCTTGCATGAGGAACCGGGTTCAGTGCGGCGCTCGACGTTCCTCGATGCTGACCGGTGCTTATCGATGTTTACTCCGGCAAAATCGCCTCACCCGCAAACAGCTGCTGCACCTCTTCACGCGCGCGAACCACATGCGCCTGTGTACCATCCACCATCACTTCGGCGGCGCGTGCACGCGTGTTGTAGTTCGAGCTCATCACGAAGCCGTACGCGCCGGCCGAGCGGATCGCGAGCAGGTCGCCCGGCTCGACGGCGAGCAACCGTTCTCGGCCGAGCCAGTCGCCGCTTTCGCAGACCGGGCCGACCACGTCGTACACGTGCGCGGGCACGTCACGCTTCACGACGGGGTCGATCGCGTGATACGCCTCGTACATCGCGGGGCGCGCGAGATCGGTCATCGCCGCGTCGACGATCGCGAAGTTCTTGTCCGCGCCCGGCTTCAGGAATTCGAGACGCGTGAGCAGCACGCCCGCATTACCGACCAGCGAGCGGCCCGGCTCGAAATACACTTCGCGATGGCCGTGGCCGCGTGCTTCGATGCGATCGAGCACCGTGCGCACGAACATGCCGATTTCCGGCGGCGTTTCGTCGTCGTAGGTGATGCCGAGACCGCCGCCCACGTCGATATGGCGAATCGTCACGCCGTCCTGCTCGATCTGCTCGACGAGGTCCAGCAGTTTGTCGATCGCGTCGAGATACGGCGCGACTTCGGTGATCTGCGAGCCGATATGGCAGTCGATGCCGACCACCTCGAGATTCGCCATCGCCGCGGCCGCCCGGTACGTGGCGCGCGCGTCTTCGAAGGCGACGCCGAACTTGTTGCTCTTGAGTCCGGTGGAAATATACGGATGCGTTTTCGCGTCGACGTCGGGATTCACGCGCAGCGACACCGGCGCTTTCTTGCCCATTTCGCCGGCCACCGTGTTGAGGCGGTCGAGTTCGGGAATCGATTCGACGTTGAAGCATTTGACGCCGGCCGCGAGCGCGTCGCGCATTTCGCCCGCCTGCTTGCCGACGCCCGAAAACACGGTGTTTTCCGCTTTGCCGCCCGCCGCCAGCACGCGCGCCAGTTCGCCGCCCGAGACGATGTCGAAGCCCGCGCCGAGGCGCGCGAACACGTTCAGCACCGCGAGATTGCTGTTGGCCTTGACGGCCACGTGCACGCTCGCGCGGCGTCCGGCGCAGGCGCCTGCGTAGGCGTTCCATGTGGCGGTGAGCGCGGCGCGTGAATAAACGTAGAGCGGCGTGCCGAACTGCTCGGCGAGGGAAACGGCGGACGCGTCTTCAGCGTGCAATATGCCGTCGACGTAGTCAAATGCGGATCGAGTCATGCGAAAGTCTTATTGAACGGAAGGAGCGGCAGAGGCGGGCAGCGGCACGGCGGGAGCGGAAGCCGCCGAAGCGGGCGGCGTGGCAAGCTGATCTTCGGGGGCCAGCGTGAGCGGCGTGCCCGAGGTGTCCGGGATCGAGCCCATGTCGGCCGCGCTGCCGCTAGCCGGTTGCGTTTGATCCGGCGCCGGCGTTTGCGTGCGATGAGCCGGCGGGGCAGGCATGGGCGGCACGGTTGGCAGATAGAGCGAGCCGCGTTGACCGCAACCGGCGAGCACGCAACCTGCGAAAATGGCTAAAACCGCTACAATCGCGCGGCCGGGTGCCGCCGCGCGCATCCGAGATACGACTCGCATGACTGTCCCTGAATGAATAATCGATGGAGTTTAGCATGTCCGATAGTGATTACCTGACCCGTGCGGAAGCCGTGCTGGCCGCCATCGAGAGCGCGCTCGACGACATCGGCGCCGACATCGAAGCCGAGCGCAGCGGCAACGTTCTGACGCTCGAATTCGAGAACCGCACGAAGATCATCGTCAACCTTCAGCCGCCGATGAGCGAGATCTGGATCGCCGCGAAGGCGGGCGGTTTTCACTTCCGTTTCGTCGATGGGCAATGGCGCGACACGCGCAGCGGCGCGGAGTTTTTCGCGGCGCTCTCGCAGTACGCGACCGAGCAGGCCGGCGAGCCGGTGCAGATCGCCGCGCAGTAAGCCCGAGGCGCTCTCAAAACAGAACCGCCGCGTATCGAGCCATCGAACGCGGCGGTTTTTGCTTTCCGGCGGGAGTTCTACGCAACTTCGCGAGGCAGCCTCGGTGTCCGCGGCTCAATGCCCGCGGAACAGATTCATGATGTCCTGCTTCTCCTGCTCGCCGACCTGCTCGGGCGCCGCCGAGGCCGCGGAAGCGGCGCTCGCCCCGGCGTCGAGCGTGGCCTGGCTCACGCCGACCGTCGCGACGAAACCGTGCCCCGGCGTGAAGTCGTCGAAATAAAGCTCCGAGCCGATTTCGCTGACATCATCGGGGCGCGCCATCTTGTACTCGGGCACGCCCTTCAGTGCGTGGCCCATGTACTCGATCCACACCGGCAGCGCGAGGCCGCCGCCGGTTTCCTTGTCGCCGAGACTGCGCGGGTTGTCGTAGCCGATCCATGCGATGGCCGTGAGCGTGTGCTGATAACCGGCGAACCACGCGTCGCGCGAATCATTGGTCGTGCCGGTCTTGCCGCCGAGATCGGTGCGCTTGAGCGCGTTGCTCTTCGCGCCGGTGCCGCGCTGCGCGACGCTTTGCAGCAGACTGTTCATCACGTAGGCGTTGCGCGGCTGGATCGCGAACGGCGCGCTTTGTCCGGCCACGAGCGGCTGCGCATGGGCGACGACGACACCGCGCTGATCGGTGACTTCGGCGATCAGATACGGGTTGATGCGGTAGCCGCCGTTGGCGAACACCGAGAACGCGCCCGCCATCTGCAACGGCGTGACGAGACCCGCGCCGAGCGCCATCGGCAGATAGGCGGGGTGACGCTCGGCGTCGAAGCCGAAGCGCGTGATGTACTGCTGCGCGTACTTCGTGCCGATCTGGTTCAGGATGCGGATCGACACGAGGTTCTTCGACTTCTGCAGCGCGGTGCGCATCGTCATCGGACCGTCGAAGCCGCCGCCGTAGTTCTTCGGCTCCCACGCCTGGCCGCCGGTTTCGGCGGCGCTGAAAAAGAGCGGCGCGTCGTTGATGATCGTGGCCGGCCCGAGTCCCTTTTCGAGCGACGCCGAATAGATGAACGGCTTGAAGCTCGACCCCGGCTGACGCCACGCCTGCGTGACGTGATTGAACTTGTTCTTGTTGAAGTCGAAGCCGCCGACCAGCGCACGAATCGCGCCGTCCTGCGGGACCACCGAAATAAACGCGCCTTCCACCTGCGGCAATTGCGTGATCGACCAGTCGCCGTCGTCGTTCTTCACGAGCCGCACGATCGCACCGGGCCGGATGCGCTGATTCGGCTGCGCGCGCGGGCCGAGCGCGAACTGCGCATAGCGCAGGCCGTCGCCCTGGATCGTCGCGACGTTGCCGTCGATGAACGTCGCCTGCACCTGCTTCGGACTCGCCGCCGTGACGACGGCCGCGATGATCTCGCCGTTGTCCGGATGCTCGACGAGCGCGTCGTCGATCGCCTGTTCGCGCTCCTGCGCATCGGACGGCAGATCGATGAACGCCTCCGGCCCGCGATAGCCGTGCCGCCGTTCGTAGTCCATCAGCCCCTTGCGCAGCGCGCGATAGGCGACGTCCTGATCGGCCGAGTCGATCGTGGTCACGACGTTCAGCCCGCGCGTGTAGGCTTCCTCGCGATACTGCGTGTACATCATCTGCCGCACCATTTCCGCGACGTACTCCGCGTGCACGCTGTACTCCTTCCCCATGCCCTTGACGACGAGCGGCTGGCCGCGCGCGTCGTCGTACTGCTGCTGGGTGATGTAGCGCAACTCGTACATGCGTTGCAGGATGTACTCCTGCCGCACCTTCGCGCGTTTCGGATTGACGACCGGGTTATACGCGGACGGCGCTTTCGGCAAGCCCGCGAGCATCGCCGATTCGGCGAGCGTCAGATCCTTGAGATCCTTGCCGAAGTACACCCGCGCGGCGCTCGCAAAACCATAGGCGCGCTGACCGAGATAGATCTGGTTCATGTACACCTCGAGAATCTGATCCTTCGTCAGCTTCGACTCGATCTTGTACGCGAGCAGCATCTCGTAAATCTTGCGCGTATAGGTTTTCTCGCTGGAGAGGAAGAAGTTGCGCGCGACCTGCATCGTGATCGTGCTCGCGCCTTGCGTCGCGTGGCCGTTGGCCAGCGCGACGAAGCCCGCGCGCGCGATGCCGGTCAGGTCGACGCCGCCGTGGTCGTAGAAGCGCGCGTCCTCGATCGCGAGGATCGCGTTCTTCAGGCTGTCGGGCACGTCCTGGATATGCACGATGTCGCGCCGTTCCGCGCCGAATTCGCCGATCAGCACGTGGTCGGCCGTGTAGATGCGCAGCGGCACTTTCGGACGATAGTCGGTCAGCGCATCGAGCGAAGGCAGGTTCGGCGTGGCGACCACGAGCGCATAGCCGAGCACCAGCGCCACGCACACGACGCCCGCCGCGATCAGCCCCACAAAGCTGAAGACGAGCTTCAGCCACAACGGGCGTTTGCGCTTTGTCGGCGCGGGCGGCGGGGACGTAGGAGACGTGGGTTGCATAGGGGTATCGAAAAAACGGTCCCGCGATTATAGCCGCCTCGCTTCCTCAGCTTTCGGAATGCTTACGAATGGTCTGGAAAGCAGTGTGAAAACCGGCGGCGCGCCGTGCCTGGAGATGGCTTCACTGTAGTCGCTTTGATCCCGCGAGGGGCGTCCTCGCCGCAACGTTGGCCATTTGGCTGAATGTCGCTCGGAGCCGTGTCTCTCCACAATGGTCCCTCGTTGCTCGCGTTCGAATGGTTCGTCGCGTGAGTCAGAGGGAGGGCCTGATGGCATATAAAAATTCGTGGCTTGAAGCGATGCAGTCGGGGCGGCAGCGCTTCGCCGCCGGGATCGACGTCGGTTCGCAAAGCGTGCGGCTCGTCGTGCTGAGTCAGCGTGCGCGCGCCTATGGCGCGCTGCATCTCGAATATGTGAAGACGGTGCCGCTGGCGGCTGGCGCGATGGCGGGCACCGAGATCGCCGACCGCCAAGCCATCGCGCGCGCCTTGCGCGATGCGTTTGCGGGGCTGCCGCGGCTGTGCGCGACGCATGCGCTGCAATGTTCGATGGCGGTGCCCGCGTCGGCGACGCTCACGACCACGGTGCCGCTCGCACAGCTCGCGGCGCAGAGTCATTGCGTGGAAGAGGACGGCGGGCCCGCGCTTGCCGGCCTCGCGCCCGCGGTAATGGGCGAGGCGGAGCGCATCGCCGGCATCGAGCGGCATGCGCTCGCGGTCGACTGGTATGTCGACGACACGCCGGCGCCGGTGCGTTCGGTGACGATCGCGGCGACCGCTCGCCAGCATCTCGAAGCGCGCATCGAATGCGCGGCGACCGCGGGCATTTCGCTGACCGCGATCGACGGCGAGCCGCATGCGGCGTTGCGCGCGCTGCGCTATGCAGCGGATCAGGAACTCGATGCGCACGAGCCGTATGCGGCGCTGTGGATCGGCACGGACGGCGTGTACGGGTGGCGTGTCGTCGACGGCGCGATCGAGGGCGAGATGCATTACCCGGCGCCCGAGCACACCGATCTCGCGGATGCGCTGCGCGACCTCGTTCGCGGGCCGGTGTTCGATTGCGCGCTGGTCGGCGGCGAGATCGATCTGCTCGATGGCGTCGGCTTTTCGATGGCCGATATCGGCGACGTGCTCGGCTGCTCGGTGCTGCCATTCGAATGCGCGCTGCTCGGCAGCCGCATGCGGCCGCTCGACGACGGACTGCTGTACGAGCCGGCCGGCGCGGTCGCGTTCGGGCTCGCGCTGCGCGGGGTGATCGAATGATGCGCGGCCTTTCGTTTGTGTTTCTGCCGTTCTGGCCGGCGGCGCGCCCATCGCTGCCGCCGACGCCGCCGGTCGCGTCGCGTGAGACGCGCTTCGCGAAGCCGTGGCTCGGCGGTTTCAATCTGCTGCCTTACCGGCAACGCAATGCACGGCTGGCGCGGCGGCGCTGTCTGCGCGACTGGGCGGTGGCGGCGAGCGTCGGCGCGGCCGGCGTACTTGCATTTGCCGGCTGGCAGGCAGTCGAAAAGACGCGGCTCGAGGCACGGCGTGCGTTGGCCGAACAGGCGCTCGCGCAACTCGCGGCGCCGCTCGCCGAGCACGCGAAGCTGCGGCGAGCGCAGGACGAGCAGCGCAACGACGCTGCGCGCGCAACGAGCCTGTCGGTGCCGCTCGCGCACCTGCTTGATCTGCTCGAAGTGCTGAGTTTCGAACCTGGCGACGGCGTCGTGCTGCGGCAGTTGCGCCAGCGCGAGTATGAGACGGAGTTGCTCGCGACGTCGCGCAGCCATGTTGCGTCGGCTGAATGGCTCAAACGCGTCGGGGCGGTTCACGGCGTGCAGGGCGCGGAGATGCGCGACCTGCATCGGCCGGCCACGCGCGGCGGCGCGGCGACGGATAAGACGGTAAATAAGGCGGCAAATAAGACGGCGGATACGACGGCAAGCGGTCCAGTCGAGTTCGACGCGCGTTTGCGCTGGGGGGAGCCGCCGCCGAAAAACACGCTGCTGGCTGGGGCGTCGGCGGCGCACGGGGCGAAGTCCGCAAAATCGGGAGGTGAAAAATGAGCACGACCTTTTTCGAAGCGGGCGGCGTGCCGTACGCCTCGTTCGATCTTTCGCGCTGGATAAGGCGTGTGCGGGTGCCGCTCGATGCGTGGAGCCGGCGTCGCCGCTGGCTGGTCGCGTCGCTGCTTGCGCTGCTCGTGTTTGGCCTCGGCGCGTATGGCTGGATTGCCGTCGATCTTGGCGGTCTGGTCGCGAGCCGAGCGACGCTCGCGCTCAGCACGCAGCGTCTCGCCGATGCGCGGCGCGCGCTCGCGCAATTGCCGTCGTTGCGCCGTCAGGCGGCCGCGCTGCCGGTTGTCTCTCCGGCTGCTGCCTCATGGGGTTCGGCGGACGACGTGCGCGTCGTTTCCGAACTGGCCGCGCAGAACGGCGTGGCGTTGCTCTCCGTGGAACCCGGTGCCGCGAGCGGCGACGGCGCCGAACGCATGCGCCCTTTGCAACTCACGGCGCGCAGCGACTTCGTTCATCTGATGGCGTTCTTTCATGGGCTCGCGCAATTGCCGGTGCTGATCGTTCCCGTCGACGTGACCGTCAAGCAGGACAGCACGGCGCTCGCGGTGAGCGCGACGTTGCGCGTGTTCGAGGCGCTGCGGCCGGCCGTGGCGGCCGACGCGGCTCGGCTGCGCGATGGCGCGAGCGTCGATGCCAGCCTCGATCCGGACGAGACCGATGAAGACGACGAGGAGCTTGTGTTCTTCGATCCGTTTGCGCAGCCGCCGACGTACACCAGCGGCGCGCCGGACGATGCCGAACCGTTGCGTCTGGTCGGCCTGCTCAGCGATCGCGGGCACGGGCTCGCACTGCTCGATACGCCGGACGGCGCCACCACGGTCACGGCCGGGCAGCAGCTTGGCACCGAGCGTGTCGCGCGGCTCGACGCGCTCGGCATCACGCTCGCGAACGGCGCACTGACGCGCACGCTCACGTTGACGGAGGCGTCATGACGAATCGGGTGAAGCGATGGGGCATGGTCGTGTCGCGCATCGGGCGCGGCTGGAGCGGCAGTGCCGGTCTTTGCCTCGGCCTCTGCATCAACGCCACGGTGGGTGCAGACCTCGCGCAGGCTTCGATACCGCCATTGTTGCCGCCACTGCCGGCCTATATGTCGCTCGAAGATACGGATTCGTCAGCGGATTCGGGATACGGAACGGCGCCGTTGCCAAGCGGTGGCGGCGGCGAGGTGCCGAATCCGTTTCGCGACGGTTCGGCACAAAACGCGGCACAAAGCGCGGCGCAAAACACCGCGCAAGATGCGGACGCTACCGGAACGGCCGCGCCCTCGGCCGATGCGCCAAACGCATCCCTGAGCGACTCCGCCGACGGCACGGCAAGCACCGGCAGCGCCGTCCCGTCGCCGAAACAATCCGCCGCAGCCGCGCGCGACGACACCGCCGGCGGCACGCTCGAAGGCCCACCCGTCCCGCTGCCGCCGCCCGCACGCCTGAGCGACGCAGCGAACGCTGCCGCCGATGCCGGTCTGCCGGCCGGCGACAAACCGATCTCGCTGAATTTCCAGCACGCGGAACTCGGTGCCGTGCTCAAAGCGTTCGCCGAGTTCACCGGCCTGAACATCGTCGCGAGCGACAAGGTGCGCGGCGCCGTTTCGCTGCGGCTCGACAAGGTGCCATGGCGCACCGCGTTCGACACGTTGCTCGACGTCAACAATCTGTCGATGGAACGGCACGGCAACGTGCTCTGGGTGGCGCCGGCCGCGGAGCTGGCCGCGCGCGAACGGCAGCGCTTCGAAGCGCACGCGCGGGCCGCCGATCTCGAACCGCTCGCGAGCCGCACGTTCCAGTTGCACTACGCGCACGCCGAGGACGTGCGGCGTCTGCTGACCGGCTCAGGCACCCAGCGCGTGCTGTCCAAACGCGGTGCCGTGACCGCCGATCCGCGTACCAATCTGCTGTTCGTGACCGATCTCGCGGGGCGGCTCGAACAGATCGCGGCGCTGATCGCGGCCGTCGACCGGCCGACCCGCCAGGTGCTGATCGAGGCGCGCATCGTGGAGGGCGACCATGGCTTTTCGCGCAATCTCGGCGTGAAGCTCTCGCTCGCGGGCACGAGTGCGGACGGCACGGCAAGAGGCCTCGGCGGCGGCGCGGACGGCACCGTCTTCGATCTGTCCGCCCGGCCGGTCTCGGGCTTCGATGCCGCCACCGCGGGCCTCACGTTGTTCGCGGCCCACGCCACGCGGCTGCTGAATCTCGAACTCTCCGCGCTCGAGGCCGAGGGGCATGGGAAAATCGTCTCGAGCCCGCGGGTCGTCACCGCCGACAGGATGAAGGCGATCGTCGAGCAGGGCACCGAGCTGCCGTATCAGGCCAAGGTCGGGCAGGGCGTGTCGGGCGTGCAGTTCCGCCGGGCCACGCTGAAACTGGAAGTCGAGCCGCAGATCATGCCGGACGGCCGCGTCGTGCTCGATCTCGACGTGGCGAAGGACAGCGTCGGCGAGCAGACCGACGCCGGGCCCGCGATCAACACCAAGCACGTGCAAACGCGCGTCGAGGTCGAGGACGGTGGTACGGTGTCGATAGGCGGAATTTACGCGACCGACGACCGGGACGATGTGGAGCGGGTGCCCTTTCTCGGCAAAATACCGATTCTGGGCGCGCTTTTCCGCAATCGGGCCCATCGTGACTCGCTCAGCGAACTGGCGGTTTTCATCACGCCGAGCGTCGTCCACGAAAATTAGGGCGCGTCAGGTATGCCACCGCTGCCGTTCACGGGCGGTGCGCAGGCTCGACAAGGCAGCCGCTTTGCCAGTAAGCTGCGGCACGAACTACACCGGATTAGCCAGAGGACACCGTTGCAAGCGCGGGACGCACACGCCAATGTTTTTTTCGTAGGGCTCATGGGGGCAGGAAAAACCACCGTGGGTCGGGCGGTTGCGCGCCGTCTCGAGCGCCCGTTCTTCGATTCCGACCATGAAATCGAGGCTCGCACGGGCGCGCGCATTCCGACGATCTTCGAGCTGGAAGGCGAGGCGGGCTTTCGCGACCGCGAAGCGGGCGTGATCTCCGATCTCACCGGACGCGACAATATCGTGCTCGCGACCGGCGGCGGCGCGGTGCTGCGGCTGGAAAACCGCGAAGCGCTGAAAAGCCGCGGCCTCGTGATCTACCTGCGCGCCAATCCGCACGACCTGTGGCTGCGCACGCGGCGCGACAAGAATCGTCCGCTGCTGCAAACGGAAGACCCCAAGGCGCGCCTCGAAGCGCTCTATGAAGTGCGCGATCCGCTCTACCGCGAGTGCGCGCATTTCGTGATTGAAACCGGCCGGCCCTCGGTCAACGGACTCGTCAACATGGTTCTGATGCAGCTCGAGATGGCCGGTGTCGCCAAACATCCTGCGTCATAATGGACCGTATGATTACCGTCAACGTCGAACTGGGCGAGCGTGCCTACCCCATCCATATCGGTGCCGACCTGATCGGACAGACCGCGCTGTTCGCGCCGCACATCGCCGGCAGTTCGGTCACGATCGTCACCAATACCACCGTCGATCCGCTCTATGGCGACAAGCTGCGCGCGGCGCTCGCGCCGCTCGGCAAGCAGGTGTCCACGGTCGTTTTGCCGGACGGCGAAGCGTACAAGAATCTCGAAACGCTGAACCTGATCTTCGACGCGCTGCTCGGCTCGCGCGCCGACCGCAAGACCACGCTGATCGCCCTCGGTGGCGGCGTGATCGGCGACATGACCGGGTTTGCCGCGGCCTGCTACATGCGCGGCGTGCCGTTCATCCAGGTGCCGACCACGTTGCTGTCGCAGGTGGATTCGTCGGTAGGCGGCAAGACCGGCATCAACCATCCGCTCGGCAAGAACATGATCGGCGCGTTCTACCAGCCGCAGGCCGTGATCGCCGACATCGGCGCATTGCGAACCCTGCCCGCGCGCGAACTGGCGGCGGGCATCGCCGAGGTCATCAAGACCGGTGCGATTGCCGACGCCGGTTTCTTCGGCTGGATCGAAGCCAATATCGAAGCGTTGAACCGCTGCGAACCCGAGGCGCTGGCCGAGGCGGTCAAGCGCTCGTGCGAGATCAAGGCGTCGGTGGTTGCGCAGGACGAGCGCGAAGGCGGATTGCGCGCGATCCTCAACTTCGGCCATACGTTCGGCCATGCGATCGAAGCCGGGCTCGGCTACGGCGAGTGGCTGCACGGCGAGGCGGTTGGCTGCGGGATGGTGATGGCGGCCGATCTGTCGGTGCGTCTCGGCCATCTCGACGAAGCGTCGCGCAAGCGTCTCGTCGACGTAATCGTCGGCGCGCATCTGCCCACTCGCGCGCCCTCGCTCGGCGCCAACCGCTATGTCGAACTGATGCAGGTCGACAAGAAAGCGGAGGGCGGCGCGATCAAATTCATTTTGCTGAAGCGTTTCGGTGAGACGCTGATCACCCGGGCGCCCGACGCCGAGGTGCAGGCGACGCTGGCCGCCGCCGTCTAAACACGCCGCGGCATGGCTGCCACGCGTCGCGCATCGGAGTCAGGAGAGGCCGCCCATGTTTCGGAGAACCCGGTGACCGACAGGCGCAGCGACGACCTCAAGCATGAACCGGCGGCGCGTGCCGCTGCCGCTGCGAACACAGCGAGTACCGCAACCATCGGCGCGCATACGACCGCTGTCACCGCACCGACCCAGCAGGCACTCGAAGCGCATCTCGCGCCGTATGCGGCGCACTCGGCCGAGTCGCGCGGGCGCCGCTATCCTGAGGCCGCGCCGAGCGCGCGCACCGAGTTTCAGCGCGACCGCGATCGCATCGTTCACTCGACCGCATTCCGCCGGCTCGAATACAAGACCCAGGTGTTCGTCAATCACGAGGGCGACCTGTTTCGCACGCGCCTCACGCATAGCCTCGAAGTCGCGCAGATCGCGCGTTCGGTTGCGCGTAATCTGCGTGTCAACGAAGACCTCGTCGAAGCGATTTCGCTGGCGCACGATCTCGGCCATACGCCGTTCGGCCATGCGGGCCAGGATGCGCTGAACGAATGCATGCGCGAGCACGGCGGCTTCGAGCACAACCTGCAGAGCCTCGCGGTCGTCGACGAACTGGAAGAGCACTACGGCGCGTTCAATGGCCTGAACCTCTGCTTCGAGACGCGCGAGGGCATTCTCAAGCATTGCTCGCGTGAAAATGCGCGGCGTCTGGGGGCGCTCGGCGAGCGCTTTCTCGAAGGACGGCAGCCGTCGCTCGAAGCGCAGATCGCCAACGTCGCCGACGAAATCGCGTACAACAACCACGACGTCGACGACGGCTTGCGCTCGGGCCTGCTCACGATCGAGCAGCTTGCCGAAGTGGAGCTATGGCAGACGCACTACGCGGCGGCGCGCGGCGATTTTCCGCACATCGAGGGGCGCCGGCTGATTCACGAGACGGTGCGGCGCATCATCAATACGCTGATCGTCGATCTGATCGAGACGACCCGCTCGAATCTCGCGCGTTACGCGCCGGCGTCGCTAGACGACGTGCGCGGCTCGCCGCCACTCGTCGCGCACAGCGAGGCGGTCGCCGCGCAAGCCGCTGTGCTGAAGCGTTTTCTGTTCAGAAACCTGTACCGTCACTACCGCGTGATGCGCATGGCCAACAAGGCGCGTCGCGTCGTCGTCGGCCTGTTCGACGCATTCACCGACGATCCGCGGCTTTTGCCACCGGCTTACCAGTCGGCCGATGCGGCGCTGCAACCACGTCTGATCTCGCATTACATCGCGGGCATGACGGATCGCTACGCGGTGAAGGAGTATCAGCGGCTGTTCGTGATCGACGATAGCTACTAGGCAGGCTCGCCCGGCTTGCCATTGGTTCATCCCCCGCACGGCTCCGGGCGCGCCTGCCTCACTGCATTGCGCGCGCGTCCCCTCAACGCAGGCGCGACGCGAACAAGGCGCCGGCAAGCAGCGCGAGTCCGCCGACGATCGCAATCGTCTGCCACGGGTTTTCACGCACGTAGGTGTCGGCATCCGCCATGGCGACTCCGGCGCGTTGGCGCATCGAGTCGCGCGTGTCGTTCAGGCGCGTACGCGCCTCGTCGAGCCGTTTGTTGAGCTTGCCGCGCAAGGCCACGGCATCGGCATGCGTGCCGTCCGCGAGCGTCGATTCGAGTTCCGACAGCAGCGTGCGCAATTCGTCCGCGATGTCTTCGGCCGCATGCCGGCTATGGCGGGCGATGCGTCGCGCGCGGCGGCTCGCGCTGGTCCATGATTCGCCGAGGGCGTCTCTGGTATTCGGAAGTGCTGTCATGGTCGCTCCGTCGATGAGTTGAAAGTGTCCCGCGCGCAGTCGCGCACAGCATGACTGCTGCCATGCGGGAAACGCCACCGGAACGCAACTTCAGTGCCAAACCGCGGAGCACCTTCGGCGCATGGCGGTCGGGAGCCCGAACCGCGGCGAAGGCGGGCTTATCGTCAGCAGATATTGCACGCGCTCGCGCGCACCCACGTCAAATTTACAAATGCGCGAGGCGCACCGCAGCGCGCGGCGCTCGCCGCATGAAAGCGCCGCCATCGGATCGATGACGGCGTTACCCATGCCCCGAAAATTCGACTACCCTAACTGAACGACCCCTAATATTCCGAAGCGTTAGAAACGGTAACCGATGTTGACGTAAGTGACGATCGGGTTCAGTTTGATCTTGGTTTGCGATTGCACGGTCAGCGTGCCGACCGGCGTAGCCGCTGCCGAGCTCAGCTTGGCGGTCGTGCTGAGCGGCAGGTACGAGATCGACATGCCGGCGAACCAGTGCTGATTGAACGCGTACGTGAAGCCCGCATTAAACACAGGTTCCCACGAACTATCCGTGGAGACGCTGGTCGGACCATGCAGAACGTTCGCTTCGAATGCGCTGTTGGTGATCTGCTCGCCCGTGAACCAGATACGGCTTACGCCGACACCGAGATACGGCCGGAACGAAGTTGTCGGCGCATTGAAGTAGTACTTGAACAGCAGCGTCGGGCTCCACTGTTTCGCCTGCCCGATCTTGCCGAACGGTTCGAGGCTGCCCGTGCCGTACAGGTCGAAAGTAGGCGGAACACCCAGAACGAATTCGGTGGCGATGTGATCGGTAATGAAGTAGCCGGCGGTGAAACCGATGGTGTCGGCCGAACTGAGCGAGGCGCCGGTGTTCGGCTGGGTGATGTTGGTTGGGCTGCCGCCGATGCTGGTCACTGTGAGCGGGTCGCTGCTCGACTGAGGCGCAAGGTGGAACCAGCCTGTCGTGACGTAAATGCTTCCGGCCGATTGCGCGTGCGCTGCCGTGCTCATGCAGGCTAGCACTGCCATCCCCGTTACGGCCTGTTTTAATTTCATATGTGCTCCTCCATAAAAGGCCTGCTCATTATGACGAGAACGTTTGAAACAAACCATACGCGGCGGTTAGAGCTTTCTCCCTAAGCGCCGCGTGGTTTCTGGCTTGGCCGCGTGGCGCCGAACCTCGCGCGCATGTGGCTCTTCGGACCTTCGGGTATATACCAACGCGACTATTGGATACTCCAGCATGGCACGGCTTGCACGTCTTTATGTCCCCGACCAGCCGCAACACGTCATCCTTCGCGGGCTCGACCAGCAGCCCGCTTTCGTCGACGACCAGGACTACGAGCTTTTCATCGACTGCCTGAAGGCGGCTTCGCGGGACCATCACCTCTCGATTCACGCATACGCATTGATGCCGGGCGCCGTGCAACTGCTCGTCACGCCGACCGAGGAGTCGAGCCTGCCCAAGGCGATGCAGGCCGTCGGCCGGCGCTACGTCGCGCATTTCAACCGCCGTTATGCGCGCCGCGGCACCTTGTGGGAAGGCCGTTACCGGGCCACGGTAATCGAAGGCGAGCGTTATTTCCTGCTCGCGAGCCGCGTCGTCGAGATGTGTCCGGTACGCGCGCAACTGGCCACGGCGCCTGAGGATTATCGCTGGTCGAGCTACCGGCATCACATCGGGCTGACCCTCGACAGCCTCATCACCGATCATCCGCTCTACTGGTCGCTCGGCAATACGCCGTTCGAGCGGCAGCGCGCGTACCGCGAACTGTGCGAGCAGCCGCTCGACGAGCGCGAAGCCAGCCAGCTCCAGCAGGCCACGCTGAAAGGCTGGGTGCTCGGCAGCGACACGTACCGCGAGTGGGCGGCGCGCGCCGCGAACCGGCGCGTTTCGCCGCTGCCGCGCGGGCGGCCGCGCAAGGTGCGCGAGACGCCGCATACGCAGTGAGGCGACGCTGGTGCAGCGTAGGGCCCTCATAGCGCCGCCCTGAATCGAAAGAAAGCGTTTTGCATCAAAGGGCTGCATGAAAACGGCATTGCGCATGCCGTTTTCTTTTGCCCTGTTTTGATATGGAACCAATAAAAAATATCCGCGATGCACCAATTCGGTAATTGGGGATCAATCATCACGTTTTATTTGCTATTCCATTGATTCGTCGCGTATATTCCGAATTCCGACGCTTTTTGATACGCATGGTCCGTCCGCGGGAAGAGCGTCGTCGTGGCTGCGATCCGCACTGCGGCAAAAGAAAAACGGTTTAACGGCCTGTCCGGCCCCTCACAGACGGTGTCCCCATGAACGACCACCAGCAACACCCGGTTCCCGCCGCCCAAGGTCTGTACGACCCGCAGAACGAGCATGACGCCTGCGGCGTCGGCTTCGTCGCCCACATCAAGGGCCAGAAGAGCCACGAGATCATCGAGCAGGGTCTGAAGATTCTCGAAAACCTCGACCACCGGGGCGCCGTCGGCGCCGATCCGCTGATGGGCGACGGCGCGGGCATCCTGATCCAGATTCCGGACGGCTTCTATCGCGAAGAGATGGCCAAGCAGGGCGTGACGCTGCCGCCGGCCGGCGAATACGGCGTCGGCATGATCTTCCTGCCGAAGGAACACGCCTCGCGCATCGCCTGCGAACAGGAACTGGAGCGCACGGTGAAGGCCGAAGGCCAGGTCGTGCTCGGCTGGCGCGACGTGCCGGTCGACCACACCATGCCGATCTCTCCGACCGTCAAGGCGAGCGAACCGCTGATCCGCCAGATCTTCATCGGCCGCGGCAAGGACATCATGGTGACCGACGCGCTCGAGCGGAAGCTGTACATCATCCGCAAGACCGCGAGCCACCGCATCCAGGCGCTCAAGCTCAAGCACGGCAAGGAATACTTCGTGCCGTCGTGCTCGGCGCGCACGGTCGTCTACAAGGGGCTGCTGCTGGCGGGCCAGGTCGGCGTGTACTACCGCGATCTGCAGGACGAGCGCACCGTCTCGGCGCTCGCGCTCGTGCACCAGCGCTTCTCCACCAACACGTTCCCGGCATGGGAACTGGCTCACCCGTACCGCATGATCGCCCACAACGGCGAAATCAACACGGTGAAGGGCAACGTCAACTGGCTGAACGCGCGCACCGGCGCGATCGCCTCGCACGTGCTCGGCGACGATCTGCCGAAGCTGTGGCCGCTCATCTATCCGGGCCAATCGGATACGGCCTCGTTCGACAACTGCCTCGAACTGCTCGTGATGGCCGGCTACCCGCTCGTCCACGCCATGATGATGATGATCCCGGAAGCCTGGGAGCAGCACACGCTGATGGACGAGAACCGCAAGGCGTTCTACGAGTACCACGCCGCCATGATGGAGCCGTGGGACGGCCCCGCCGCGATCGCGTTCACCGACGGCCGCCAGATCGGCGCGACGCTCGACCGTAACGGTCTGCGTCCGGCGCGCTACATCGTCACCGACGACGACCTCGTCATCATGGCGTCGGAAGCCGGCACGCTGCCGATTCCCGAATCGAAGATCGTCAAGAAGTGGCGTCTGCAGCCGGGCAAGATGTTCCTGATCGACATGGAGCACGGCCGCATCATCGACGACAAGGAACTGAAGGACAACCTCGCGAACGCCAAGCCGTACAAGAGCTGGATCGACGCCGTGCGCATCAAGCTCGACGAGATCGAGCCGAAGGCCGAAGACGTCGTGACGGAGCGCCGCGAAGCCGCTGCATTGCTCGATCGCCAGCAGGCGTTCGGCTACACCCAGGAAGACCTCAAGTTCCTGATGGCGCCGATGGCGCAAGCGGGCGAGGAAGCGGTCGGCTCGATGGGCAACGACTCGCCGCTCGCGGTCATGTCCAACAAGAACAAGACGCTCTACCACTACTTCAAGCAGCTGTTCGCGCAGGTCACGAATCCGCCTATCGACCCGATCCGCGAAAACATGGTGATGTCGCTCGTGTCGTTCATCGGCCCGAAGCCGAACCTGCTCGACACGAACAACATCAACCCGCCGATGCGCCTCGAAGTGTCGCAGCCGGTGCTCGACTTCAAGGACATCGCGAAGATCCGCGCGATCGATCAGTACACCGGCGGCAAGTTCAGCTCGTACGAACTGAACATCTGCTATCCGGTCGCCTGGGGGAAGGAAGGCATCGAGGCGCGCCTCGCGTCGCTGTGCGCGGAAGCCGTCGATGCGGTCAAGTCCGGCTACAACATGCTGATCGTCTCGGACCGCAAGACCGACCGCGACAACGTCGCGATTCCGGCGCTGCTCGCGACCGCCGCTATCCACACGCACCTCGTGCAGCAGGGTCTGCGCACGAGCACGGGCCTCGTCGTCGAAACCGGTTCGGCGCGTGAAACGCACCACTTCGCGCTGCTCGCGGGCTATGGCGCGGAAGCCGTGCACCCGTACCTCGCGATGGAAACGCTCGGCCAGCTCGCGGCCGGCCTGAAGGGCGACCTGTCGGCGGAGAAGGCGGTCTACAACTTCACGAAGGCGGTCGGCAAGGGCCTGCAGAAGGTCATGTCGAAGATGGGCATTTCGACCTACATGTCGTACACCGGCGCGCAGATTTTCGAAGCGGTCGGCCTCGCTGAAGACCTCGTGTCGAAGTACTTCTACGGTACGTCGTCGAAGGTGGGCGGCATTGGACTCTTCGACGTCGCCGAAGAAGCGATCCGTCTGCACCGCGACGCGTTCGGCGACAACCCGGTCCTCGCGAACATGCTCGACGCGGGCGGCGAGTACGCCTACCGCGTGCGCGGCGAAGAACACATGTGGACGCCCGATGCGATCGCCAAGCTGCAGCACTCGGCACGCAGCAACTCGTACCAGACGTACAAGGAATACGCGCATCTGATCAACGATCAGACCAAACGCCACATGACCTTCCGCGGCCTGTTCGAGTTCAAGTTCGATCCGACCAGGGCGATTCCGCTCGACGAAGTCGAACCGGCGAAGGAAATCGTCAAGCGTTTCGCGACCGGCGCGATGTCGATGGGCTCGATCAGCACCGAAGCGCACGCCACGCTCGCCGTCGCGATGAACCGCATCGGCGGCAAGTCGAACACCGGCGAAGGCGGCGAAGACGCGAACCGTTATCGCAACGAACTGCGCGGCATTCCGATCAAGAATGGCGACACGATGAAGTCGATCATCGGCGATGAAGTGGTCACCGACATTCCGCTCAAGGAAGGTGATTCGCTGCGCTCGCGCATCAAGCAGGTCGCGTCGGGCCGCTTCGGCGTGACGGCGGAATACCTCGCGTCGGCCGACCAGATCCAGATCAAGATGGCGCAGGGCGCGAAGCCGGGCGAAGGCGGTCAGCTGCCGGGCCACAAGGTGTCCGAGTACATCGGCAAGCTGCGCTGTTCGGTGCCGGGCGTCGGCCTGATTTCGCCGCCGCCGCACCACGACATCTACTCGATCGAAGACCTGGCGCAGCTGATCCACGATCTGAAGAACGTCAACGCGTCGTCGAGCATCTCGGTGAAGCTGGTGTCGGAGTCGGGCGTCGGTACGGTTGCAGCGGGTGTCGCGAAGGCGAAGGCCGATCACGTCGTGATCGCCGGTCATGACGGCGGCACGGGTGCGTCGCCGCTGTCGTCGGTCAAGCATGCCGGCACGCCGTGGGAACTGGGTCTCGCCGAAACGCAGCAAACGTTGGTGCTGAACCAGCTGCGCGGCCGTATCCGCGTGCAGGCCGACGGTCAGATGAAGACGGGCCGCGACATCGTGATCGGCGCGCTGCTCGGCGCGGACGAATTCGGCTTCGCGACGGCGCCGCTCGTCGTCGAAGGCTGCATCATGATGCGCAAGTGCCACCTGAACACCTGCCCGGTCGGCGTCGCGACGCAAGATCCGGTGCTGCGTGCGAAGTTCCAGGGCCAGCCCGAGCACGTCGTGAACTTCTTCTTCTTCGTCGCCGAGGAAGCGCGCGAAATCATGGCGCAACTCGGCATCCGCAAGTTCGACGACCTGATCGGCCACGCGGAACTGCTCGACATGAAGAAGGGCATCGAGCACTGGAAGGCGAAGGGTCTCGACTTCTCGCGCGTGTTCTATCAGCCGCAAGTGCCGGCGGAAGTCGCGCGCAAGCACGTCGACGTGCAGGATCACGGCCTCGACCGCGCGCTCGACCATACGCTGATCGAGAAGGCGAAGGCGGCGATCGAGAAGGGCGAGCACGTCTCGTTCATCCAGCCGGTGCGCAACGTGAACCGCACGGTCGGCGCGATGCTGTCCGGCACGATCGCGAAGAAGTACGGCCACGAAGGCCTGCCCGACGACTCGATTCACATCCAGTTGAAGGGCACGGCGGGCCAGAGCTTCGGCGCGTTCCTCGCGAAGGGCGTCACGCTCGACCTCGTCGGCGACGGCAACGACTACGTGGGCAAGGGCCTGTCGGGCGGCCGCATCATCATCCGTCCGACCAACGATTTCCGCGGCAAGTCGGAAGAGAACATCATCTGCGGCAATACGGTGATGTACGGCGCGATCGACGGCGAAGCGTTCTTCCGCGGTGTCGCGGGCGAGCGTTTCTGCGTGCGTAACTCGGGCGCGACGGCGGTCGTCGAAGGCACGGGCGACCACGGTTGCGAATACATGACGGGCGGCACGGTGGTCGTGCTCGGCGAGACGGGCCGCAACTTCGCGGCCGGCATGTCGGGCGGCATCGCCTACGTGTTCGATCCGGACGGCACGTTCGCGGGCAAGTGCAACAAGTCGATGGTCGCGCTCGACCCGGTGCTGCAACAGGCCGAACAGGAGCGCACGGTCGACCAGGGCGTGTGGCATCGCGGCACGACCGACGAAGCGCTGCTGCGCGGTCTCATCGAACGTCACTTCCAGTTCACGGGCTCGCCGCGTGCGAAGGCGCTGCTCGAAAACTGGGACGCTTCGCGCCGTCAGTTCGTGAAGGTGTTCCCGACCGAATACAAGCGCGCGCTCGGCGAACTCGCCGCGAAGAAGGCGAACAAGGAAGTGCTCGCCGCCTAAATCTCCGCACAAAGCTCCGCAAAAAATCATTTAGCCGTACCCGCCGCGTCTCGAAGGTTCGACGCGCGGCGGGTCCAGATCACCCTACATACAGATTAGAGAAGAGAACCACATGGGCAAGGCAACCGGTTTTCTCGAGTTCGAACGTCGCCACGAGACGTACGAGGCTCCGCTCACGCGTGTGAAGCACTACAAGGAATTCGTCGCGGCACTGAGCGACGACGAAGCGAAGATTCAAGGCGCACGTTGCATGGACTGCGGCATTCCGTTCTGCAACAACGGCTGCCCGGTCAACAACATCATTCCGGACTTCAACGACCTCGTGTTCCACCAGGACTGGAAGAACGCGATCGAAGTGCTGCATTCGACCAACAACTTCCCCGAGTTCACGGGCCGCATCTGCCCGGCGCCGTGCGAAGCGGCGTGCACGCTCGGCATCAACAACGACCCGGTCGGCATCAAGTCGATCGAGCACGCGATCATCGACAAGGCCTGGGCCGAAGGCTGGGTCGCGCCGCAACTGCCGAAGCACAAGACCGGCAAGAAGGTCGCCGTGGTCGGTTCGGGCCCCGCGGGTCTCGCGGCCGCGCAGCAACTCGCGCGCGCCGGTCATGACGTGACCGTGTTCGAGAAGAACGACCGCATCGGCGGCCTGCTGCGTTACGGCATCCCCGACTTCAAGCTCGAGAAGTGGCAGATCGACCGCCGCATGCGCCAGATGGAAGCCGAAGGCGTGACGTTCCGCACCAACGTGCTCATCGGCCGCGCCGATTCGCTGCCGGCTTACATCGGCAACACCGCGAAGGAAACCATCACGCCGGCCGAGCTGAACGAGCAGTTCGACGCGGTGGTGATCGCCGGCGGTTCGGAAACGCCGCGCGATCTGCCGGTGCCGGGCCGCGAGCTCGAAGGCATCCACTATGCGATGGAATTCCTGCCGCAGCAGAACAAGGTCAATGCCGGCGACAAGGTGCCGAACCAGCTGCTCGCGAAGGGCAAGCACGTCGTCGTGATCGGCGGTGGCGATACGGGTTCGGACTGTGTCGGCACGTCGAACCGTCATGGCGCGAAGAGCGTCACGCAGTTCGAACTGCTGCCGCAGCCGCCCGAAGAAGAGAACAAGCCGCTCGTGTGGCCGTACTGGCCGATCAAGCTGCGCACGTCGTCGTCGCACGACGAGGGCTGCGAGCGCGACTGGGCGGTCGCGACCAAGCGCCTCGAAGGCAAGAACGGCAAGGTCGAGAAGCTGATCGCCGCGCGCGTCGAATGGAAGGACGGCAAGATGGTCGAAGTGCCGAACTCCGAATTCGAAATGAAGGCCGACCTCGTGCTGCTCGCGATGGGCTTCACGCAGCCGGTGTCGCCGGTGCTCGAAGCGTTCGGCGTCGACAAGGATGCGCGCGGCAACGTGCGTGCCTCGACCGAAGGCGACAAGGCGTACTACACGTCGGTGGACAAGGTGTTCACCGCGGGCGACATGCGCCGCGGCCAGTCGCTCGTGGTGTGGGCGATCCGCGAAGGCCGTCAGTGCGCGCGTTCGGTCGATGCGTTCCTGATGGGGCATTCGGAACTGCCGCGCTAAGGCGTCTCTGGTCAGTGTCTCCGGCACGGCTTGCGCGCTCGATGTCCGATGCGCGCGAGCCGGCCACGATTTGCAGGAAGACGTGGAGACGACAATGTGCCGGTTCACAGGCACAGGTAGCGGTAAAGCGAAGCAGTGAATAAAAGAAAACCGGGCTCGCCTGAAAGGGCGAGTCCGGTTTTTTTATGGCGCGCTGCGTTTGCTGGCCCGGCTTCTCGCGCCGCTACTTGCGATAGCGCGCCAAGGTCAGCCCATCGAGATCGATTTCCGGCTTGCGCTGCGTGATCAGGTCCGCGACCACGCGCCCCGAGCCCATCGACATCGCCCAGCCCGTCGAGCCGTGCCCGAGGTTCAGCCACAGATTCTCCACGCGGCACGGACCGAGCAGCGGCGCGCCGTCGGGTGTCATCGGCCGGCGGCCTACCCAGAAATGCGCCGAGGTCGGCTTGGCCGCATGCGGAAACCAGTCGCGCAGCACCTTGAGCAGCGTCTGCAAAGCCTGTTCGCGCAGTGTCGTCTGATGATTGCCGAGTTCCGCCGTGCCCGCCACGCGCAGGTTGTTGCCGAAGCGCGTGATCGCCGTTTTCAGCGATTCGTCCATGAGCGCCGCGTGCGGCGCCTTTTCTTCGTCGATGACGGGCAACGTCGCCGAATACCCCTTCACCGGATAAAGCGGCACCTTCACGCCGAGCGGCGCCAGCAGCGCCGGGCTATCGACGCCGAGCGCGACGACCACGTGGTCGGCCCGCAGCGTCTCGATGCCGCGCTCGCTCTGAATCTGCACGCCGCGTACCGCACGGCCTTGCACGTCGAGCGAGTCCACGCGCGTATCGAAGCGGAAGCGCACGCCGTTGCGCTCGCAGATCGCGCGCAACTCGCGGGTGAAGCGCGCGCAATCGCCGGCCTCGTCGTCGGGCAGATAAAGGCCCGCGTGCGGCGCCTGCTGCGCCCAGCGCAAGCCGGGCTCGATCTCGACGCACTGCGCCGCGCTGACTTCCCGATGCGCGATGCCCGCGTCGCGCAGCACCGCGAGCGCCGGCTGGGCCAGCTCGACGTCGAAGTCGCTGCGAAACAGTTGCAGATAGCCCTGGCTGCGGCCGTAGTCGAACGGATGACGGCCGCGGAATTCGTGCAGACACGTGCGGCTGTAATACGCGACGCGCTGCATGCGCTGCTTGTTCACGCGAAAGCGTTCGAGGTCGCATTCGCGCAGCCAGCGCGCGATCCAGCGCCATTGGGCCGGATCGAACGTCGGCCGGAAGATCAGGGGCGAAGCGGGCTTGAACAGATATTTGAGAATCTTCGCCGGCATGCCGGGCGCGGCCCACGGCGTCACGTAGCCCGGTGCGATCACGCCGGCGTTGCCGAAGCTCGTGGAGAGCGCGACGTCGGGTTCGCGCTCGATCACCGTGACTTCGCAGCCTTGCTGGCACAGGTAAAAAGCCGTGGCGACACCGATCACGCCGCCGCCGAGAACAATCGTTTTCATGAGTATGTACGGCGAATTCAGGCGGCGGAGCGGCTCGCGCCGAGCACCTTGCCTTTCGTTTCCGGCAGGCACAGCGCGGCGACGATCACGAGCAGATAGCCGGAGCCCGCGACGATGCCCATCGCCTTCACGAGCGTCATGCCCTGCGCGAGCGTGCCGACGAGGATCGGAAAGAACGAGCCGACGCCGCGCCCGAGGTTGTAGCAGAAGCCTTGTCCCGAGCCGCGTATCTCGTTCGGATACAGCTCGGACAGATACGCGCCCACACCCGCGAAAATGCCCTGCACGACGATGCCGAGCGGGAAGCCGAGCGCGAGCATCATCGTGTCGGTGACCGGCAGCATCGTGTAGACCATGCCGAGCACGAACGAGCCGATCGCGAACAGCACGAACGACGCGCGCCGGCCGATCCGGTCGCACAGAATCGCGCCGACGATATAGCCGGCGAACGAGCCGACGATCAGCACGATCAGATAGCCGCTCGTGTTGAACACCGACAGATGGCGCACGGTCTTCAGGTACGTGGGCAGCCACGTCGTGATCGCGTAGTAGCCGCCGAGCATGCCGGTGCACAGTGCGCTGCCGAGCAGCGTCGTCTTCAGATGCGCGGCCGAGAAGATCTGCATGAAGTGCGAGGTGTTGAAGCCGCTTTCGCGCGCGCGGCGCGTCTCCAGAAAGATGTCCGGGTCGCTCACGTTGCGGCGGATGTAGATGATCCACGCGGCGGGCAGCAGGCCGATCCAGAAGCAGGCGCGCCACGCGTACTCTTCAGGCAGCAGCGCGAACGCGGCCCAGTAGACGATCGCCGCGGCTGCCCAGCCGAACGACCAGCTGCTCTGCACGGTGCCGACCGCCTTCGCGCGATGCTGCGGAGAACGGATCGTCTCGGCCATCATGATCGTCACGACCGACCACTCGCCGCCGAAGCCGATGCCTTGCAGCGTGCGCGTGGCGAGCAGCTGCCAGAACGACTGCGTGAAGCCCGACAGGAAGGTGAAGATCGCGAAGGTGGCGATCGTCCATTGCAGCACGCGGATGCGGCCGTGGCGATCGGCTAGAATGCCGGCGAGCCAGCCGCCGAGCGCCGACGAGATCAGCGAACTGGTGGCGATCATCCCCGCTTCGCTTTTGCTCAGACCCCATGTTGCGATCAGCGTCGGGATCAGAAACGAGTAGATCATGAAGTCGAACGCGTCGATCGCGTAACCGCCGAAGCCGGCATAAAGCGTGCGGCGCTCGCGCGGAGACAACTCGGTGAACCATTGGAGAGAAGCCATGTTTTGTTGTGGTCTCCAGGTTTCTTTTGCCTGCGGGGGCTGAACGATAGGTTTTCTGTATTTTACGGGGATGCGGCGTCGTGCGGTCGGATGTGGCAAAAATGGCATCGAGCGGTAACGATCGCGTAATCACCGATAAGACACGCAAGCTGGCGGAAATCGGTTTCAGAACGGCGCGTCGCCTCTGCCCGGTCCCGCACACGCTGCCGTACGCGCTTCGCGAAAGGCTGTGTTGATCTCGCCCTTTTCCTTACCGCCTACTACGGTGTAACGCAAAAGTTATTGACGAACGTTAAACTGCGTCTGCAGCCCGGCTGCACGCCCCCTTCCTTACCGTCACCCCTGATGCCCGTTTTCGCGAAAAACCGTTCGCCGTTCCGCCTTGTTGCCAGCACGACCGTGCAGGCAGGCCATGACGCGTCGGGCGAAACGTCGGTAGCGCGGCGGCGTTTCCTCTGGGGTTCGGCCGGCGCGCTGCTGGCCGCCGGGTTCGGCAGCACGCTGCTGTCGGCGTGCGGCGGCAGCCTCGACCCCAATCAGGTGGAGACGCCGCGCCTCGCATCGGTCACCAATTTCCGCGATCTCGCGGGCGTGGGCAGCGGCTATCCGACCGTCGACGGCAAGCAGATGCGCCGCGGCGCGTTCTATCGCTCGAATGCGTTGACCTTGAGCAGCGCCGACGAAGCGACGATCGACAAGGTCGGCATCGCAGCGATCTACGACCTGCGTACGCCCGCCGAAATCGCGCGCAATCCCGACAGCCTGCCGGCCGGCGCGTTCGCGCGCCGGCTCAATGTGCTCGGCACGAACGACTTCATTGCGCCCACCTTCGATACGTCCGCGGACGCCGTCGCGTTCATGGAGGCGCAGGCGCGTGCCTACGTGACGGGCGACGCGCAGCGGGCCGCGTACGGCACGTTGCTCGCCGCGCTCGCCGACGGCGCGGGCGCGCAGCTGTTTCATTCGAATGCGGGGAAGGATCGCGCGGGCTGGGTCGCGGCGCTGCTGCTCAGCATCGCCAACGTGCCGCTCGACGTCATCATGCAGGACTATCTGCTCAGCAACACCTATCTCGCGCAATCGATCGCCGCGCAAACGGCCACGCTGCGCGTGCAGGACGGCGCCGCCGTCGCCACGGTCGAAGCACCGTTGCTCGACGTCGAGGAAGGCTATCTGCAAGCGGGTTTCGAGCAGGTGCAGGCGAGCTACGGCACGATGACCGGCTATCTGACGCAAGGGCTCGGTCTTTCCGCTGCGACGATCGACGCGTTGCGTAATCGGCTTGTGCACTGAGGTAACCGGCTCGCACTGAGCGACGTGTGCACTAAGCGGCTCGTGGACTGAGCCGCACGGCGATCGGCCGTGAAGCCGCGCGGCAGGAGCAGCGCGGGCAAGGGCGGCACCAAAAAGAACCGGACAAAAAGGCCGGGCAAAAAAAATCCGCCCCAAGGGCATGGGCGGATGGAGAAGGGCGGCATTGAGGTTGCCAAGGCCGACTATAAAGCCGTAGCCAGTGCCGAAGGCGATCCGGTAAGGGCGTGTAAGCGCATGGCGCCGCGTGTGTGCGTGAGCATGAGCGGGCGGCGTCTGTTCGAGCGCGCCTCGCCCATGTGCCGGCGCCGCGCCGCTCGGGTTGGCCGCGCCGCCGCTTGCCGCGTCATCCTCAAGTCACCGCCACATTCACCGGCAATTCGATCCGCACTTCGAGTCCACCCCGCGCATGATTGCGCACCTGGCAGCGTCCGCCGCGATCATGCGCGAGCCGCGCGACGATCGCGAGGCCGAGGCCGCAATGACCTTCGCCGCCGCGCGCGGCGTCGAGCCGCACGAACGGTTTCATCGCGGCGGCGATGCGGTCGTCGGGAATGCCGGGGCCATGATCGCGCACGCGGATCGTCCAGCGCCCGTCGTTGCGCGCGGTCGCGATCTCGACCGGCGGCATGCCGTGTTCGAGCGCATTGTCGACGAGGTTCGTGACGAGCCGGTCGAGCAGCGTGCGCGGTAGCGTGAACGATGCTCCGGCGCGCAGATCGAGCGCGAAGAGCGGCGCTTCGGCGGTGTCGGCGGCTTCGGCCATTTCCGCGCCGCCGGCGTTTTCACCGGCGGAAAACTGCTCGCGCAGGAACTCGTCCACTTCGACAGGCGGCCCGGCGTCGGCCGACTGGCCCGCGAATTCGAGGAACTGCTGGACGATGTTGGTCAGCGAATCGACGTCGCGAATCAGGCCGGCGCGCTCGCTTTCCTCGACCAGCACGCTCGCGCGCAGCTTCAGGCGCGTGAGCGGCGCCTTCAGATCGTGCGCGACGCCGGCCAGCATGACGGCCTGGTCGTCGCCGGCTTCGTTGAGGCGCCGCATCATGTCGTTGAACGAGCCGATCAGATCGCGCAGCTCGCGAGGGCCCTGCACGGGCACGGGCTCGGGCCGCACGCCCGAGCCGAACTCGCGGGCCGCGTCGGCGACGCGCGAGAGCGGCCGTTGCATCTGCCAGACCGCGAATAGCGAGAGGATCAGCGCGGCAAGCAGCATCGAGACCGCCTCGACCAGAAAGCGCGGCGGCGGCGGCACGTCGACCGGCACGACGACCCAGTTCGATTTGCCCGGAAACAGCACCCAGAGTTGCGGCGGACGCAGATCGTCGACGGCGATCTGCGTGCCGCCCGGCAGGTTCTCGCGCAACTGCTGGCCCAGTTCGATCAGCAGACGTTCCTTCGGCTCATGCAGATGCACGCTCGTCGGCATGTTCCAGGTGGGCACGAGATGCACACGCATTGCGGGCGCGAGCGCGGCGCCCTTGATCGGCTCGCCGTTGATCGCCTGCAGCACGAGCAGAATGCCGCGCGCGAAGCCGTCGATTTCATGGCGCGGCGGCTGCATCGTCACGAGCACGAACCAGCTTGCCTGAATCGCGAACAACACCGCGGCAGACAGCAACGCCATTCTGCCGAACAGCGTGTTCAGCGGATTTTTCATGCGCTCGGGGCGGCCTCGTCCTCGAAGGGCGCGCTGCTGGCGTCGGGCACGAACACATAGCCCTTGCCGCGTACCGTTTGCACGTAGCACGGATTGGACGGGTCGTCCTCGATCACGCGGCGCAGACGCCAGATCGGCACGTCGAGGCTGCGGTCGCGGAAGGCCAGGTTGTCGCGATGCACGAGGTCGTGAATCAGCACGCGCGACAGCACCTTGTACGGGTTGTTGACGAAAATCTTCAGGAGCGCGAATTCACTGTCGCGCAACGGCAGTTTCGCGTCGTCGCGGGTCAGCGAGCGCGTGGTGAAGTCGAGTTCGAACGGCCCGAAGCGATAGCGCTTGCGCGCTTCGGGCGCGCTCGTGGTAGACGGCCCGCGCCGGCGCAGCACGGTCTGGATGCGCACGAGCAGTTCGCGCGGATCGAACGGCTTGGTCAGGTAGTCGTCCGCGCCGAGCGAGAGGCCGACGATGCGGTCGGCCACCGTGCCGCGCGCGGTCACGAAGATCACCGGAATGTCGTCGCCGGCGGCGCGCAGCGCGGTGAGCGCGCGCAGGCCGTCGGTGTTCGGCATCATGATGTCGAGCACGACGACCGACGGCCGCTCGCGTTCGAGACGGCGCTGCAGATGCGTGCCGTCGTGCAGCACGGACGCATCGAAGCCGTTCGACTGCAGAAACTTGCAAAGCAGATCGCGTACGACCGGATCGTCGTCGACGATGAGGACCTGTGGATTCATGGCGAAATTCTAGATGGGCGCGTGCGGCAGGCGGCCGGGCGTTTCCTTACCAATGCTTACGGTGTGACGCGGGACTTGCCGGCGCGCGACGCAAGGTGCAACGCTTACCAGCGCTTACTTTAGCACTGCTTCGACGGGCTGCCGGGGTTGTGGCCGGCCGATGCGGCGCACTGCGCCGGCGCACGGAAGCGCGGCGTTTCGAGCCCCGGTTTCAGTGTTCCCGGAGCGGCGGCGCGAGCCCGCGCCCGGTTGCGCCGATCTCGCCATCGGGCACGAACACGTAACCGCGTCCCCACACCGTTTGCACATAGCGCGGCGCCGACGGGTCCGCTTCGATGAGCCGGCGCAAACGCCAGATCGACACGTCGAGGCTGCGATTCCGATGCGTCTCGTCGTTGCCGCGCAGTTTTTCGAGCAATTGCGCGCGCGTGAGCACGGTCATCGCATGCGTGACGAACACTTTCAGCATCGCGAATTCGCTCGAACGCAGCATGATGCGTTCGCCGTCGCGGCGCAGCTCGCGCTCGGGGAAATTCACTTCGAAGTGGCCGAAGCGATAGGGCGCGCGCTGCTCGGGCGCGCCCGGCGCAACCGTGCCGCGACGCCGCAGCACGGTGCGAATCCGCGCGACCAGTTCGCTCGGCTCGAACGGCTTGCCGAGATAGTCGTCCGCGCCGAGTTCGAGGCCGATCACGCGGTCGATCGGCTCGGCGCGGGCGGTCAGCAGGATCACGGGAAGGTCGTCGCCGGCGACGCGCAACGCCCGCAGCGCGCTGATGCCATCGAGCTCCGGCATCATGATGTCGAGCACGACGAGCGCGGGGCGTTCCTCAAGCAGGCTGCGCTGCAGCGCCATGCTGTGTTCGAGCGCGACGACCTTGAAGCCGCGCCCTTGCAGATATTCGCTGACGAGTTCGCGCACGACGGGATCGTCGTCGACGATCAGGATGGTCTGGTTCATTCAGGGCATCTTAGTGATCCGCGCGGGCCGGGCAAAGCGTGTCCGGCTTTCGAATCCTTTCCGATGTAAGACGCGGCAAGCGGCCGGTGCTCGATGGGGCGGCGCGGGTGGCCGGTGCCGTGCCGGCTGTCGTACGCACGATTTTGCGCGCACGTTGTTGCGCGCTGCGTGGCGAGGGACGCGGCTCAGCCGAGCGTGAGCCCGCCATCGATATGGATCACCTGACCGGTGATGTGACGCGCTTCGCCGGAAAGCAGGAAGGCGATCAGCGCGGCGATGTCGGTCGGTTCGGCGACGTGGCCGAGCGGTGTCGCCTCGGCGGCGTGCGCCCATGCCGCCACGTTGTCGGCGCTCGGGCCGCGGTCCTTGCGCGTATAGCCGGGCGCTACGCAATTGACGGTCACGCCGCGCGGCGCAAGCTCGGCGGCCGCGGTTTTCGCGAGCGATTCGAGGGCCGCCTTCGCCGC